>CADBPB010000138.1 GCA_902796525.1 uncultured Erysipelotrichaceae bacterium
CATGGCTTTCCGATCATCGGCATCGGCTGCATGAAAGCGGAGGACTATCCCAGCAAGAAACCGGAAGGATCTGCCGTACCGGAACGTCAGCTCGGTTCCGCCAGCCAGGACCTGTTCGATCTGCTGCTGGTCAGCGAGAATGAACTGCGTTTCATCCGCTATGGAGCGGGAGAAGACAGAGCCGTCAGGATATGAGGAGAAACATGACAGAAAAAGATCTTCTACAATTTGAGAAAACATTCGGCAGATTCAAGGAAAAACGTATCCTGCTTTATGGCAGCGGAAACGACGCCAAAGCGATCGTCGAATGCTATGACGACAGTTACCGCCTGCTCGGATTCCTGAGTTTCGGCAAAGCTGACAGTCTCCTTTTCGGCAAGCACATCTTCGGTCCGGAAGATCTGGAAGGACTGTCTCCCGATCTGATCATCGCGACCGAAAAAGACGAAGGATGCAAGAAACTGCTTGCTTGCCTGGGCAATATTCCGATCTATGATCTCGAAGGTAAACGCCTTGACCGGCAGGAAAAACCGGCAGCGCGCAAGAACGGAATCATCGATCGCGTGAAACGCAAAGGCAAAACAAAAGCAGAATGACGATCATTCCCGGCATATCTTCGGAATGATTGGATTATAATAACATTTGGAAGCGTTCCGACTGGTTCGGACGTTGTCCCTGAACAGGAATATGATTATCAGAAATCTGGCTAATATCATCACGATCACCAGGATCATCGGGACCTTCTTCCTGATTCCTTTGGAGACCCTTTCGGATACGTTTTTTATCGTCTATATCATCTGCGGCGTGACCGATGTCCTGGATGGCTTCGTTGCCCGCAAGACCCACACCGTCAGCCGTCTCGGTTCGAAGCTGGACAGTTTTGCCGATCTGTCGTTCTACAGCGTCATGCTGTATAAGATCTGGCATCTTCTGAAAGAACTGCTGCCGGAATATGTCATGTGGATGATACGGATCGTCATGGCGCTGCGCGTCCTGACTTATATCGTCAACGGATTCGTCCGCAAGGAATTTTCCAGCCGTCATACCATTCTTAATAAGATCACAGGCCTGCTGGTATTCCTGCTGCCGATGATGCTGAAAACGCCGTACCTTCTCTATTACAGTCTGCTCATCCTGCTGATCGCCTACATCTCGCTGTTCGATGAAGTGCGCTATATCTTCAGCGCGAAACAGGCCAAAACGGCATAAAAAAGATCAGGGAAACCTGATCTAGCTGTATTTCACTTCTCTGATTTTTCTGATAAAATCCGCATCGAATTCCAGGCGGATTTTTTTAGGCAGGATCTCGATCTCGAAACGGTCCGAAGTCAGCACTTCCCCATCGATATTGGCGGAGAACGGCTGATCCGCACGGATCAGCAGTTTCTCTGTCTGTAGGCTGCAGACTGCCGGGTTTTTCAGATGCCCCGCATCCTTCATCGACAGGATCACCTTGGCCATGGCGATCTTGTTCAGACGGTCAACCAGATAGACCTCCATCACGCCGTCATCGATTCGGCTGAACGGCGAGACTTTGTAGCCGCTGCCGTAATAGCGGCTGTTGGCGACGACGACCGTCGTATAATCGCCGTCATAGTCTTTTCCGTTGCAGCTGATCTTCAGATGCCTGCCACCATAGGTCAGGAAATGATATACGACGGCAGCATTGTAACGCATGCTTTCGGGAATCAGCCGGTTGTGGATGAATCGCTCGTCGTTGGCGATATCCGCATCGATGCCGAAACAGGCGATATTGATGCAGTACATATCATTGATCCGGATCAGGTCCGCATCATATATCCCATTCTCTAAAGACTCCAGATTTCCCCGATAGAAATCATTTCCGGTCCCGATCGGGATATAGGAAAGGACGTTCTTCGTATCGACGATATGATTGAGGATGCGGTTGATGGAACCGTCCCCGCCCAAAGCGGTAACGATGTATTCGCTGTTTTGGAACAGCTCCTTGTTTTTGAGGGCTTCCTCGACCGTATCATTAACCAGGATTTCATAATCACGATGGAATTCTTCCGATACTTTCTTCAATGTATCAACGATCGCATCGGTTTTTTCTTTGAAATAAAAACGATTTACCACATATAAGTATTTCATCTACTTCATTATAACAGACTCATGCACCGCTGATCGCCCGGTTGTGGTAGTATAAGAACATAAAAGGAGATCAAAATGCGCATATTAGAAGACAGGATCCGTAAAGATGGCAAAGTACTTCCCGGCGATATTCTGAAAATTGATAGTTTTCTGAATCACCAGATCGATGTGAAACTGATGGACGAGATCGGCAAAGAGTTCCATGAACTGTTCCAAGAGACCCATCCAACCAAGATACTGACGATCGAATCCAGCGGGATCGCGATCGCTTCGAGCGCTTCGCGTTTCTTTGATTTCATTCCGGTCGTTTTCGCCAAGAAGACCGTAGCTGCGAACATGAATAAGAACACCTATGAAGCCAGGGAACACTCCTATACCAGAAACATCGAGTATACGGTACAGGTAGCGAAAGAGTACCTGGATGAAACGGACAGGGTGCTGATCCTGGATGATTTCTTGGCCAACGGCGAAGCGATGAATTCGCTAATCGAGATCTGCAAACAGGCTGGCGCAGAAATCGTTGGCTGCGGTTCCGTGGTCTGCAAGACTTACCAGCCGGGCGAGAAACGGATCGCCGATCTGGGCTATCCGGTGAAAGTCCTGGCAAGAGTCAGCCGCATGACCGATGACGGACAGATCGAATTCGAAGAATGACATGACAAGCACGAAAAACCGTGCTTTTCTTTTTCGCTTTTTTCATAAGAAAACCGCAGCGTTTTATGTTAAATTGATCCTGAACTCTGTTATGATGAAGATGAGGTAGCGAAGATGAAAGATAATAAGATATTTGAACTGATCGAGGCGGAAGAAGAACGTCAGCGCAACAACGTCGAACTGATCGCTTCGGAGAACTATTGCAGCGAAGAAGTCAGGAAAGCGGTAGGCTCGATCCTGACAAATAAATATGCGGAAGGTTATCCGAATGCCCGTTATTATGGGGGCTGCGAAAATGTGGATCAGATCGAAGAACTGGCCAGAGAAAGAGCGAAAAAGCTTTTCGCTTGCGAACATGTCAATGTGCAGCCGCATTCCGGTTCCAGCGCCAATATGGCGGTCTATAGAGCGCTTCTTGAGACAGGAGACAGGATCCTGGGAATGTCTCTGGATGCGGGCGGACATCTGACGCATGGATACAAGCTGTCCTTCTCAGGCAAGGATTATGAAGCCTACACGTATGGCGTCGACAGAGAAACGGAACGTCTCGATTACGACGAGATCCGCAAGATCGCTTTGGAAGTCAAGCCGCAGATGATCGTCTGCGGAGCCAGCGCTTATACAAGATTCATCGATTATGCCAGATTCCGTGAGATCGCGGATGAAGTCGGAGCCTATCTGATGGTAGATATGGCCCATGTAGCCGGACTGGTGGCGGCCGGTCTGCATCCTTCGCCTGTGCCTTATGCCGATGTGGTGACCAGCACGACGCACAAGACCTTAAGGGGTCCAAGAGGCGGTCTGATCCTGTGCAAAGAAGAATATGCGAAGAAGATCGATAAAGCCGTTTTTCCGGGCATCCAGGGCGGTCCGCTCTGTCATGTGATCGCCGGTAAGGCTGTCTGTTTCTACGAAGCGCTGCAGCCGGAATTCATCGACTATCAGAAACAGGTCATCGCCAATGCGAAAGCGCTGGAAGAAGGCTTGAAAGAAGAAGGTTTCCGGCTGATCTCAGGCGGCACCGATAACCATATGATTCTGGCTGATGTCAAGCATCCGATGGGCGTGACCGGCAAAATGGTGGAAGAAGCACTGGACAAGGTCCATATCACCGTAAACAAGAATTCAATTCCATTCGACGAAGAAAAGCCGGCCTATACCAGCGGTATCCGCATCGGTACCCCGGCGATGACGACCAGAGGTTTCAAGGAAGCGGAATTCCGTAAAGTTGCCGAATGGATCTCCCGCATCGCTTACAATATCGACTGTGAAACGACCCGGAACGAAGTGGCGGAAGAAGTGAAAGAAGTCATGGCAGGGATCAATGGCGGATATTGAAGATATCGTTTAAAATCTTTATAATGATGTAGGAAATTATGAGGTGAAATGATGAGAATTATACAGAAAATATTCGGATTTATCGGCATGCTGCTGATCCTGGGCGGAGCAGGCGTCTGCTCCTGGGAATACTTCCGTAACAAGCAGCTGTTTGTCGTATTGTTGTCCAATACGATCGTCAGAGGATCCATGGATGTCTTAAAGAAGATGGGCATGGGTATCTTGGCGATCATCGTCGGTCTGATCTGCCTGGTCGTCTGGATGAAGGCGGGCAGCGTCGCCAGAAGGAACGAGCGTGAAAGAAGCGCCGCTTTAAGGGAACAGGAAAAAGAAAACCGCGAAGAAGCCAAACGGCTGAGAAAAGAAGC
>CADBPB010000139.1 GCA_902796525.1 uncultured Erysipelotrichaceae bacterium
ACGAAATCGAAAACATTTTCAATAACCGGAATATGGTTGAAACGATCCGCGATTATCTGGGAAAGACAAAGGATTAAACAATCAGGAATAAAAAACGCTCTGCAGATCTATTGATCAAGAGCGTTTTGTTCATCTGAAGGGAACGGAAGAGTTCCTTTTTATATGATTCTTTACATCCAGCAGCTATCGAAGAAATCGAGGATGCCCATTTCGACTTCTTCTTTGAGTTCGCTGTAGTTATGGATCTCATGACGGTAGCCGGTATAAAGCACGGTCGTGACATCGTGCCCGGTCTCTGTCAGCCAGTTCGCCGTCTGATAGACCCCTTCACCATACTGGCCGACCGGGTCCTGATCGCCGGCGATATTGTAGATCGGCAGCTCTTTCGGTACCTTTTCTGCCCATTCCTTGCCGGTGATGTCTTTCATCATTTCCAAGAAATACAGCCATGCGCGGTTGCTGGTAGGCTTGGTAAAGGCATCAAACGGATCTTCCGCATGATCCTTCTGGACATTCGGATCATCGCAGATCCATTCATTGCCAAGGGTCACGCCCTCGCTGCAGCGCGCAAACATCCAGCCCATGAAAGTCGCACCTAAAGAAGGATCGGATTCATCGCCCTTGCCTTCCTCGACCAGTTTCTGAACGATCGCGATATTGTCATCGAGATTCGGCCAGACGCCCGTGGTACCGCAGATCGTTGCGCCTTTCAGATCGTTTCCATACTTGGCGATATACTGTCTGGTAATGAACGAACCCATGCTGTGGCCGAACATGAAATAAGGCAGTCCCGGATACATCTCTGCGACCAGATCATGGAGTTTCTTCTCGTCCTCCATCATTGTGGTAGATCCTTTCTCGCCCCAGTTGCCCCAGCTGTCGTTCTCCAGAGCGGTCTTTCCATGACCGACATGGTCATCAGCAGCGACGATATATCCCGCCTCCATAAAAGTCGTGATCATATGCAGATAACGGCGCGAATGTTCGCCGAAGCCGTGGATCAGCTGAATGATGCCCAAAGGCTTGCAGGCAGGAACATAGACCCAGCCATAGACCTGATCGCGTTCGTTGAACGAGGTGAATTTCACTTCATGAAGCATATTATGTGTTTCCTCCCGGAGCATAGCTCCTTTTCTGTCTTCATCATATCATGCGCTTTGTGATAAAAAAGAAAAACCTCATAGGGTGTAAACCTTTCTTTTATTTAGTAGAATAGTAATAGAAAGAAACATAGAAAGGAGCTCTATGAAACATATCAATCTCAGTACCAAAGAACTGGTCGATATCGCGCTTGCGCGTAAAGAAGGAACGCTGGCGGATAATGAAGCGCTGGTCATCTATACCGGCAAATATACGGGACGTTCCCCTGACGACAAATTCATCGTCGATGACGATTTCTCGCATGAAGAGATCGCCTGGGGCAAAGTGAATCGTCCGATCTCGAAAGAAGATTTCAAAGCGATCAAGGAAAAGGTCGAAAACTATCTGGAAGAGAAAGAACTGTATGTCTTCAAAGGATTTGCGGGAGCCGATCCGAAGTACCGTCAGAAATTCGAAGTGGTCTGCGAACTGGCCAGCCAGTGCCTGTTCATCTCGGATCTGCTGATCCGTCCGACGAAGGACGAACTGGAAAACTACGGCGAAGCGGATTACCGGATCCTGGTTGCGCCGAACTACAAGTGCGATCCGGAACGGGATCACGTGCATTCGGAAGCTTTCATCGGCATCGATTATGGCGCGCATGAGATCGTCATCTGCGGTTCGATGTACTGCGGAGAGATCAAGAAATCGGTCTTCTCGACCATGAATTTCATCATGCCGAAGATGGATGTCCTGCCGATGCATTGCAGCGCCAATATGGATCCTGCCACCAGGGAGACAGCGATCTTCTTCGGACTGTCTGGCACCGGAAAAACAACTTTGTCCGCGGATGAAAACAGGATGCTGATCGGGGATGACGAACACGGATTCTCCGATGACGGCGTTTTCAATATCGAAGGCGGATGCTACGCGAAATGTATCAACCTTTCCCAAGAGAAAGAACCGCAGATCTACAACGCGATCCGCTACGGTTCCATCGTCGAGAATGTGGTCATGGATGAAAACGGCCATCTTGATTTCGATGATGCGAAATATACGGAAAACACGAGAGTCGGTTACCCTCTGAACTATATCGATAATGCGGTCATCCCGTCGGTGGGCGGCATTCCCAGCGTCATCATTTTCCTGACGGCCGATGCCTTCGGTGTCCTGCCTCCGATTTCAAGACTGTCCAAAGAAGCTGCCATGTATCATTTCGTGACCGGCTTTACTTCCAAGCTTGCCGGGACCGAACGGGGCGTCAAAGAACCGCAGCCGACCTTCTCGACGCTGTTTGGCGAACCGTTCATGCCGCACAAGCCACAGCTCTATGCCAGGATGCTGGGAGAGAAACTGGAGAAATACGGGACCTCCGTCTATCTCATCAATACGGGATGGTCGGGAGGAAGCGCCGCTTCCGGTGCGAAACGTATCGACCTGAAGTATACCAGAGCCATGGTGACTGCCGCTCTGAATAACGAATTCAAAGATGTCCGCTTCGAACACAGCGATATCTTCAATCTGGATTTCCCTGTTTCCTGTCCGGGAGTTCCCGATGAGATCCTGGATCCGCGCAATACCTGGGAGGATCCGGAAGCCTATGACAGAGCCGCGAAAGAACTTGCTGCCATGTTTGTGAATAATTTCAAAACGAAGTATCCGGAGATGGATGAAGAGATCGTGAAGGCGGGTCCGCAGTTATGAAATTCGTAAAGAAAAGCGAGAATACCAGTCCCTATATCGACAATATCTTTTCGGTAACCAGCCTGGCAAAGAAAGATCCTGACGGCATCAATGCGACTGCAGGCTGTCTCTATGATGAAACAGGAAAGATGTTGACCTATGACTGTTTCGAAGAAACGGAGAAAGAACTGACGATGCGGCAGAAAGCCGCCTACGCCTCTTCTCCTGCCGGAAACAAGGAATACCTGGATGCGATCACCGATTTCGTCCTGGACAAACGGGTAAGCAATCATTATCGGGCGGTCGCGACTCCGGGCGGCACAGGCGCTTTGTCGATGGCGTTCAAGCTCTGCCTGGATGCGGGGGATACGATCCTTTATCCCGAGATCGCCTGGGGCAACTACAAGGTCATGGCCGACGAATCCGGCTACAAGGTGCTGAATTACGACGTCTATGATCTGGAAGATCTGTTCCGCAAGATCGACATGGTCGAAGGAAAGGTATTCCTCGTAGTGAACAGTCCCTGCCATAACCCTCTGGGTCATGCCTATACTTATGAGCAGTGGCAGAAGATCCTGGACAAGCTCAACGGTCTGCACAAGGAAGCCGTGCTGGTTTGCGATATCGCCTATATCGACTATGCGAACGGGGATCCGAAGAAGTACTTCTCCTTATTCAACGGGATCAGCGATGATCTGCTGGTGCTGATCGCCGCATCCTGTTCCAAGGCATTCTCCTGTTACGGCTACCGTCTGGGTTGCCTGATCGCCATCCACAACGATGAGGAATTTCTGGAATGTTTCGCGAATCTGGCCAGCCGTTACGGAAGAGCGACCTGGTCCAATATCAATAACGGAGGCATGCTGACGGTCAGCAAAGTCCTTCTGGAGAAACGGAAGGACTATGACAGGGAGCTGCAGGAAGCCAAAACGCTGCTGAAAGAACGAAGAGATCTCTTTGTGAAACAGGCGCAGGAGTGCGATCTGCCTCTCTACGATCTTTCCGACGGATTCTTCGCTACCGTGAAAGTATCCGACAACACGGAAAGAGATCAGATCCATCAGCGTCTGATGGAGGATCATATCTATACCATCAAGGTCAACAAGGGCATCCGGATCGCACTGTGCTCGGTCCCTTTGAAAAAGCTTGACGGACTTGCTAAAAAACTGAAGGAGAAACTCTGATGGAAGAAAACAACCCGAACAATAAACCGCAGTTTGCGATCTTCGACAAGATCGTATCTTTACCGGTCATCCGTATCGTGAAACCTCTGTATGAATGGAAGAAAGCTTTCTGGATCTACTGCTTCCTAGGCTTCATTTCCACGGTATCCAATTATGTCTTTGCCGTCGTCTTTGCTGATGGCTTGGGAATTGCCGGTTCGATCGCCAATGTCGCGGCCTGGATCCTTTCCACCTTCATTTCGTTTGTCCTGTTCCGTTATTTCTATTTCGATCGCACAGACAACAGCTTTTTCAATGAACTGATCAAATTCGCATCTGCCCGAATCTTCACATTGCTGTTTGAAACACTGATGATCTTCATTTTTGTCGATCATATGCATATCGATATGAAAATCATCAAAGCGATCCTGATCCCGGTCACGGCGATCCTGAACTATTTCATATCCAAGCTGTTTGTATTCAAAAACAAAGCGAAGTAAAAAAGATTCCTATGTGCTACGAAACGCTTCGGAGATTCCGGAGCGTTTTTCTTTGCGTCCCGACACGGAAGAGTGAAAACAGTACATGTTATAATGGGAACGAAACAGGAACACGGAAACGTGAATGAGAGGTGCATATGATCAGTGATTTATTAAACTTCCTGAATGAAAGTCCGACCGCATATCTGGCAACCGAGCATCTGAAACAGCTGCTGATCGAAGCAGGCTACCGGAAACTGAATGATCAGAAAATAGAAAAAGGCGGAAAATACTATCTGACCCGCAACGATTCGGGAATCATTGCTTTCAATGTCGGAAAGCGGCTGCAGGATCCATCGATACAGATCGCCGCGTCGCATACCGATTGTCCCGCTTTAAAACTGAAACCGGAAGCGATCATCAGAAGCGAACAAGGCATCACGCTGGCTGTCGAAGAATACGGCGGTCTGCTGAAAAGGACCTGGTTCGACCGTCCGCTGGC
>CADBPB010000140.1 GCA_902796525.1 uncultured Erysipelotrichaceae bacterium
ATGCTCGATCAGAAAGTTGATCTGATCATCGGTTCCTACAAGGAAAACCTGAAACAGTTCAGGAATCCGAATATCCGTATCCTGGGCAATCCGCAGTCTTCCAGAGCTTACGACCTTCCGAAAGACAGGAACGTGATTAAAGACCTCGATCTGGACCCCGACAGGAAGACCGTCATCATCTTCATGGGATCTCTGGGTTCTTCCAGCGTCCATGAGAAACTGCAGGAGTATTTCGATCTGTTCGACGGTTCCTATCAGATCGTCTATGCGACTGGAGCTTCCCATATCGATGAAGTCGAGGAACGTTTCTTTCATAAGGAACATCTGAAGATCTATGAACGGATCGATGGCGTTCAAGTCATGAACAATGCCGATCTGATCATCTCCAGAGCTGGAGCGACTACGCTGGCGGAGATCCAGGCCATCGGCATTCCATCCATCCTGATCCCGTCTCCTTTCGTGCCGAACAATCATCAGTATTATAACGGGAAGGCTTTGGTCGATGAAGATGCCGCGATCATGATCGAAGAAAAAGAATTGAACGGAAAACGTTTGAATGATATAGTAAATGGGCTGATTCATGATGATGAACGGCTGAAGGCCATGGGAGAAAACGCCAGAAAAACAGGCAACCCCCATGTGCTTGATGATATGATTAAGGAAATAGAAAACTTATGATCAAAGATTTTCTGCAGCAGCATGGCAATTACCATGACGACTGCAGTTTCAAAGAACTGACGACGATAAAGATGGGTGGACGCATCCGGCATTTTGTGCTGCCTTATAGCGTAGAAGATGTGAAGGAGATCGTCTATTTCCTCAAGCGGAATCATATTCCGTTCAAGGTGATCGGGAACGGTTCGAATCTGATCTGCGGGGAATCCGAATACGAGGGCGTGGTCATCTGTCTGAAGAATCTGAGCAGCTATGAGATCCGCAATGACGAAGTCTATGTGGAAGCAGGCGTGATGGCGCCGCAGCTGGCTTCCATTCTGGCCAGACAGGGATTAAGCTGTCTGGAGTTCGCTTCAGGCATCCCGGGCTGCATCGGCGGACTGGTCTATATGAATGCCGGAGCGTATCGCAGCGAGATGGCGAACGTGATCCGCCGCGTTCTGGTCCTGAAAGACGATGATTTCGTCTGGATGGAGAAGGAGGAGATGAACTTCTCCTACCGTCATTCCGTGTTCCACGATCATCCGCACTGGGTGATTCTTGCAGCTGAGCTGAAACTGGAGAGAAAACCGGTCGAAGAGATCGAAGAACTGATGGCGGATCGTCTGAAACGGCGCAAGGAGACGCAGCCTCTGGATAAGCCGAGCGCCGGATCCTGCTTCCGCAATCCGGAAGACGGCTACGCCTGGAAATTGATCGACGGCATCGGATACAGAGGCTATCAGATACATGATGTCAGCGTTTCCGACAAGCATTCCAACTTCATCATCAACAATGGCAACGGTTCTGCCGAAGATTATCTGCAGATCGCCTATGAGATACAGGACAAAGTCAAAGAGAAGTACGATATCAGACTGGTCATGGAAGTCGAGAAATTCAATTGCTAGAGAAGGAAGAGATCTTAAAGAAAAATGTGCTGCTTGATCTTCGCAAGAAACGCAAGCAGCAAAGCAGATTCGATCGGGCGAAAAACCGCTCCTTCCTTTTCAGCATGATCCTGGGCTTCGCGGTCATCGTTCTTGTCTATTTTTTAAGTTCTTCATCAGATATCTACCGGATCGTGGTCAATGGGAACCGCTACCTGAAAGATGACGATATCATCGCCATGAGCGGGCTGACCGTAAAAGACAAGTTCCTGCTGGTACTGCCGAAGCTTTACGAGAAAAAGATCTCAGCCGATCCTTTGATCGAATCGGCGAAAGTCATAAAGAAAGACGGACGGCTGGTCGATATCGAAGTCAAAGAAAAAAAGATGCTGGCATATCTGCAAGACAGTCAGGGATATGTCGTGCTGCTGGAAGATAATGAGCGGCTGAACATAGAGGCTTATCCTTACGTGATCGATCATGTGCCTTATCTGGATGGCTTCGATGAAGAAGAGGTCGAACTGATCGTCAAGAATCTCAGAGACTGCGATCAGGGAACGATCAACGAGATCTCGGAAATGCATCCTTATCCGGAACTGAAGTTTCAGAATGTCCAGCTGGTCATGCGGGATGGCAACTATATTTTCACTTCCGTCTATGGTTTGCCTATCCTGAACCATTACCATGACATCAAGTCCAGTTACGTAAAAGATACGCAGATCTGCTACTATTTCGAGGATATTTCCGGAAACGCCTATTCGTCTGCCTGCCCCTGGGAAAGGGAAGAAGCAGCGGAAGAGATTACGGAAATTGACGATGAGGAAGAAGAATAATAATATATAGTTAAGATCGATAGAAAACATTTGCAAAGGAGGAACGAAATGGCAAATAAATACGCTGGTACGAAGACCGAAGAAAACCTGAAGGCTGCATTCGCGGGCGAGTCTCAGGCTAGAAACAAGTACACTTATTTTGCGTCTAAGGCGAAAAAAGAAGGATTCGAGCAGATCGCTGCATTATTCTTAAAAACCGCCGAAAACGAAAAAGAACACGCCAAGCTGTGGTTCAAGGAACTGGACGGCATTGGCACGACAGCAGAAAACCTGGCTGCCGCTGCCGATGGCGAGAATTACGAATGGACCGATATGTATGAAGACTTTGCGAAGACCGCTCAGGAAGAGGGCTTCCCGGAACTTGCTGCGCGTTTCCGTCTGGTCGGCGCGATCGAGAAG
>CADBPB010000141.1 GCA_902796525.1 uncultured Erysipelotrichaceae bacterium
CAGAGAGATACGCAACTCTGTGGACAAGGATACGCCGGTCATCATCCTGACGTCTTTCAACTGGGACGATATCGTCGATGAAGCCAGAGAGGCCGGAGTCGATTCGTTCGTTGCCAAGCCGCTGTTTGCCGGGAATATCCTTGATGAATTCAGGGAAGTCTACAGACGCAAGAACGAGAGCCTGATGAAAAAGACGGCGGACCTGAAAGGAAAGCGTGTCCTGCTGGCGGAGGATGTGGAGGTCAATGTGGAGATCCTGTCCATGATCCTGTCCATGAGAGAGATCAATGTCGATACCGCAGAGAACGGTAAGATCGCCGTAGAAAAATTCAAGGAAAGCGAACAGGGCTATTACGATGCCATCCTGATGGATATGCGCATGCCGGAGATGGACGGACTGGAGGCCACAAGAACGATAAGAGCCATGGACAGGGAAGACGCAAGATCCGTCCCAATCATCGCCCTTACCGCCAACGCCTTCGATGAAGACGTGCAGCGAAGCATGCAGGCGGGATTGAATGCCCATCTGTCAAAGCCGGTGGAGGCCGATGTCCTGTTCGAGACATTGGAGAATCTGATCAAAGATTAGTCCATACCGGAAACAGCAACAATCAGAGTAAGCGATCGCAGCCGATGCGATTGCTTTTTTGCACAGTCAAAGCCAGATGAAAAACAATGGATCATCGCCTTTGTCTTCAGCATTTTCATAGAAAACCAAGAAGCGGATATGGAATAATAGAAACAGCAAGAGGTATCACGATGCAGTACAGAAAAGATAAATACGGCAATCCGTTATCGATCCTGGGTTACGGATGCATGCGCTTTACAACCAGAAACGGGAAGATCGATCTGGAAAAGACGGAACAGGAAATCATGGAAGCTTATCATAGCGGCGTCAACTATTTCGATACGGCCTATGCCTATCCCGGATCGGAAGCTGCTTTAGGAACGATCGTCGAAAGAAACAGGATCAGAGACAGGATCAATATCGCCACGAAGCTCCCCCAGTATCTGATCTCCAATGCATCGATGCTGGACAAGTATTTCAACGAAGAACTGGAACGGCTCAGGACCGATCATGTGGATTACTATCTGATGCATCATATGACCGATTATCTGCAATGGGAACGGCTGAAAAAGGTCGGGATCATCGACTGGATCAACGAGAAAAAAGAAAAAGGCGTTATTCGGAACATCGGATTTTCCTATCACGGCAACAGCGAGATGTTCATCAGGATCCTGGATGACTATCCCTGGGATTTTGCCCAGGTGCAGTACAATTATCTGGACGAAAATACGCAAGCCGGAAGAGCCGGTGTCGAACACGCCAGGGATGCGGGTATTCCGATCGTAATTATGGAACCTTTAAGGGGAGGAAAGCTGGTCAATCTCCTGCCGGAGAAAGCGAAGGATCTGATCCGAAACAATCAGAGAGGCTATTCCCCGGCGGAATGGGGCTTGCGCTGGCTTTATGACCAGGAAGCGGTCACAGTGGTGCTGTCCGGCATGAATTCTTTGGAGATGGTCAAAGAAAACTGCCGTGTGGCTTCGGAAGCGGAAGCGAACAGTTTTGATGATGACGACAGGGAGCTGATCCGTTCCGTGGTGGACGAAATCAAGGCGCATGAAAAAGTGGGTTGCACCGGCTGTCGGTACTGCATGCCTTGTCCCAGAGGAATCGACATCCCAGGTATCTTCAATGCCTATAACAGGATGTATACCGAATCGAAATTCGATGGCAGATTCCAGTATGCCCAGACGGTAGCTTTAAGAAAGGATGCCGCTTTTGCGACAGCCTGCGTCAGATGCGGAAAATGCGAATCGCATTGTCCTCAGAGCATTCCGATCAGAGAGAAACTGGTCGAGGCCGATAAAGCGCTTAGGCCATTGCCTTACAAGATCGGCATCAATGCTGTCAGGGCGTTCATGTTCCGAAAAACCAAAGAAAAAAACGAACCGATGATAATCAGGCAGGAAGACAAAGATGCCGATAAAAAAGTGAACCATTGATCCGGAAAGAACGCGACGAGCGTTACGGCCCAAATGACGCATCAATAAAACAAAACTGAAACAGAACCGAAGGAAGACCATTTCCTCTTGGCTCTGTTTTTTGATGCATGAATGATGGGTTGTTTACAGAATCATATCCGTTAGGTATCAAAATCTAGTAACATAAAGAAAAGGAACATCTGTCAGCTGAGATGTTTCAGATCCCGGTTCCTATCAGAAAGGTAACCCGACGGACATGCTTGGAGGCTAAGATGAGTCTGGAAGTAATCAAGAAAGAAAACAAAAACAAAATCACGCTGGAACTGAACGGCTCGATCGATACCGGCAGCATAGAGGTTCTGAACGAAGCGCTCGCCGGTCTGGATTATGAAGACCTCGATCTGACGCTTGATCCCTGCTACGGGTATCGAATGATCAAGTCTAATATAAAAAGAAACAGCGCGCCGTTAAGGGTGCGCTTTTTTTGAAACGAATAAACGGGAAATCAATCTGCATTCTGC
>CADBPB010000142.1 GCA_902796525.1 uncultured Erysipelotrichaceae bacterium
ATCCTTATATCCATGTCCGGAAAAGGAAAGCCCATAGACAATTCTCCGATAGAAAGCTGGCACGCACTATTGAAGAAAGAGGTCCTGTACAACAATACTATATCATCACTTTCCGACTACATTTCTCAAGTCGAAGACTGGATCGGATTCTATTCTACTGAAAGGATCAGAAACAGAAAGAAGAAGGACTGACGTCTTTCTTCTTTATCCAGAGTCCTTTTTATTTGTGTACACTATTTGGGGTACACTTCACTGTCCGCCCACCTTACTGGATATCTTTTTTGGATTCTTCTGACTGTTCCTGCTTATCGGCGATCTTGATGAAGACCAGACCGATCAGGAAGAACAGCGCCATGAGACCGATCGCGACGTTGATGCTCTTGATCTCGGCACCGAAGAAATGGAAGACGCCGCCTGTTCTGATACCGATCTTCTTGACGACATAGATCAGGAAGGAGCCAAGGAACGAAGCGCCTTTAGCGAAGATGTCATAGATACCGAAATATTCGCCAGAGTTCTCATCCGGAATGATCTTGGAGAAGTAGCTTCTTGACAGGGACTGAATCGAGCCCTGGAAGCAACCGACACCGAAAGCCATAATCGCGAACTGCCAGAGCTTGGTCAGTGTCAGCGCATAGAGACAGACTGCCGTATAGCCCAGGATACATACCTGAATCAAAGAGATGGTGTCTTTCTTCTTGGAGAGTCTGGCGAAGACCAGCGAGCCGATCCAGGCGACGACCTGCGTCAGCAGCAGGAAGACGACCTGTCCGACCGTATTCAGGCCGAGGTCGGTACCGATATTGATGCAGTTGTCGATGATCGTGCCGACGCCATCGATATAAAGGAAGAAGGCGATCAGGAAGTAGAGGACTTTCTTGTCTTCGGTCGCGATCTTTTTGAGCGTCTGGAAGATCTTGCTGAACGCTCTGGCGACGGCGCCTTTCTGGTCGGAAGAATAGTTGATCTGCTTGTAGTTGGAGAGCAGCGGGACCGTGACCAGCCACCACCATACAGCCGTGACGGCAAAGCCGATCATGCGGCTCAGACCGCCGGAGATCATGCCGACCATATCCGGTCCGAGAACATAAGCGATCAGAGCGACGAGGAACGGAATGCAGGAACCGATGTAGCCCCAGGCATAGCCATAGGCGGAAACGGCATCGGATCTTTCATCCGTAGTGACGTCGTTCAGCATGGAATCGTAGAAGGTCAGCGAGATCTGATAGGAGATCTTCGTCAGGATGTAGATGATCAGGAACAGCAGCCAGTTCATCGCGAAGCCGTTGATGATGCAGCCGATGACGCCTCCGGCAACTGCCGTGGTGAAGAAGATCTTCTTGGTATCCTTGTGGTCGGCGATCGCGCCGAAGAAAGGACCGATCAAGGCCACGATGACCGTGACGATCGAAGTCGCCAGAGCCCAGTATGCCGTGGCGTTGTCGCCGCTGATCTGACCCGGGGCATCACCGATTGCCAGCGATTTGAACCAGATCGGAATCAGCGAACAGCCCAGCATGGTGAAGGCCGAGTAGCCGACATCGTAGAGCACCCACTCGAATTCCTGCGGGTTGAGATCTTTGAAGATCTTCGATTCATTGAGTTTCTTGAACAGTGTTTTCATGGTTTTACTCCGTTATCTATTGTTTAAACTTTATAGTTAATTTCCTCTTCGTAGCTTAATACCGGGATCTCCTGATAGTCTTTCCATGGCCCGAAATCGTGGTTGAAATAGCGCGGCAGTTTCTTTTTGCCATCCAGCGCATCCGTGAGATCTTCAAGCAGTTTGGGATACAGTTTCAGGGCTTTTTTCTGCAGCTTTTCCAGACGGAGATTCGAATCCCGGCAGACCGTTTCTTCCTGGGGATTGACCGGAAGGTCGCGATCGCTGGTTTTATCCAGAACGAAATTCATGAAACGGTATTTGAAACGCGATACGCAATTCAGGGTGCTGATCACGAGACGGTGGTCCTTGATGATGCGGTACATGATGCGGTCGTCGAAGGGGAAGAACAGCGCGATGATATAGGCGTTCTTGCGGCTGGGCTTCAGAGATTCGGCACGGTCGACCAGGTTGACCTTCCGTCCTTCTTTGCGCATCAGATAGCCGTCATACTGGGATTCGACCTTGTTGTGGGTGATGCCTGACACTTCAGCCTTGCGGTCCACATAGCCATGCGCCTGGGAATCGAAAGTGAAATGGGACAGGAATCCCAGAAGATATACCAGCATCTCTTCTTTTTCGGCGTGATCCTGATAGACGCGGATCGCGTTGTCGAAGAATACTCTGGCGCGTTCGCCATGCATCTTGTGACCGTATGCCGGATATTCGTGATGGATAAGATCATAAAAAAAGATATCGGGTCCATGGACGCCAATATCAAATAATGCACGATGTTCGTTGACGATTTTCTGTAACTGTTCCGGCATGACGCTGATGCATTCATCGCCGAAACGATAATGCGCATAAGTAGTAGGCATAGAATTTATAAATATTCTACCATACTTTTATATAATAGTGATCATTCTTCCACGTGTTCGATGCCCTGAGCGATGATGTTGTAGACATGGTCGTCATCCAGGGAGTAGTAGATCGTTTTGCCGTCGCGGCGTTTCTTGATCAGCTTCGCATCTTTGAGAATGCGGAGCTGATGGGAGATGGCCGACTGGTTCATATTCAGAAGATCGGCGATCTCGTTGACGCTCCGTTCCTTGCTGATGAGACTGTGAAGGATGCGGATCCTGGTGGAATCCGCAAAGCATTTGAACAGTTCGGCTGCGTCGAATAGGACGTTTTCGTTGATTTCCTGTTTCATAGATTCTTCACCCTTAAAGCCCGGATCGCGTTGATGACCGCGATGACCATGACGCCGGTGTCCGCAAAGATCGCCAGCCACATGTTCGTAAGTCCGAAAGCGCTCAGGATCAGACAGATGACTTTGACGCCGATGGCGAAAATGATGTTTTCATAGACGATGCGCATGCACTTGTTGGCGATCCTGATGGCCTTGGCGACTTTCAAAGGATCGTCATCCATCAGGACGATATCGGCCGCTTCGATCGCGGCATCGGATCCCAGGGAACCCATGGCGATGCCGACATCGGCAAGCGGGAGCACCGGCGCATCGTTGATGCCGTCGCCTACGAACAGCAGCGACTCGCTCTCCTGACGCTTTTTCAGCAGTTCTTCCACCTTGGCGACCTTGTCCTGCGGAAGCAGTTCCGCATAGAGTTCATCGATCTGAAGAGGCTGCGTGATCTGTTCGGCGGCTTTCCTTTCGTCGCCGGTCAGGATCGCGATCTTGCGGATGCCCAGGGATCTGAGCTGCCGGATCGCTTCTTCGGAAGTCGGCTTGATGCGGTCGCCGATATGGATATGGCCGCAGTAGCTTCCATCGATCGCCACATGGACGATGGTTCCTTCTTCTTGGCAAGGAGTGATGGAAACCTGATTGCTGCTCATCAGCTTCTCATTGCCGACCAGGACGTTCCTGTGATCGATCAGCGCGCTGATGCCCTGTCCGGCAATCTCTTTGATCGATTCGATGCGGTCTTTGTCCAGCTCTTTCTGGTATCCTTTGACGATCGAAAGGGCGATCGGATGATTGGAATAGGCTTCGGCATGCGCGGCGTATTCCAGCAGTTCCTCTTTGCTGATGCCGGTGTTGTGGACCGTGGTCACCTCGAAGATGCCCAAGGTGATCGTACCGGTTTTGTCAAAGGCAACATATTTCGTTTTCGATAATGCTTCCAGGTAGTTGGAGCCTTTGATCAGCACTCCCGCATTGCTGGCGCCGCCGATTCCCGCAAAGAAAGAAAGTGGGATCGAGATGACCAGAGCGCAGGGGCAGGAGATGACCAGGAAGGTCAAAGCTCGGAAGATCCAGGTATTGAATTCCCAGGAACCGCCGAGAATGAATCTAATGTATAACGGAGGAAGGATCGCTAATGCCAAGGCGCTGTAGCAAACGATGGGGGTATAGTAACGCGCGAACTTGCTGATGAAGTCCTCGGAACGGGACTTGTTGCTGGTGGCGTTCTCGATCAGGTCGAGGACTTTGGAAACGGTCGATTCTTCAAAGTTCCTGGTCGTCTGGACTTTGATCGGCGAAGTCATGTTGATGCAGCCGCTGATGACGGCATCGCCGACGGCGACGTCCTTCGGTTTGGCTTCGCCGGTCAGCGCGCTGGTATTCAGGGATGTTTCTCCTTCGATGACGATCCCATCCAGCGGTACCTTGTCGCCGACTTTGATGACGATCGTATCGCCGATCTCGACATCATCGGGATCGACTTTGACAAGTTCGTTGCCCTGCTCGATGTAGGCATAGTCCGGTCTAATGTCCATCAGTTCGGTGATGTTCTTGCGCGATCTGCCTACGGCATAGGACTGGAACCATTCGCCGATCTGGTAGAACAGCATGACCGCGACGCCTTCCGCATATTCGCCCAGAGCGATGGCGCCGACTGTAGCGACGGCCATCAGAAAGTTCTCATCGAAGGATTCCCTGTTCTTGACGCTCAGCAGAGCCTTCCGCAGGATATCGTATCCGATGAGAAAGTAAGTGACCATGTATAATGCGATCTCGATCCTCTGATCATCGATCGGCAGGATTCGGATGGCAATTAAAAGAATCACGCTGATGATGATCCTGATCAGATTCGTTTTCTGTTTCTTGTTCATAGATAGATCTCGCAGTCGTCTTCGACTTTCTTGCAGTTCTTCAGCACTTCCTGCATGACAGCGTTCTCATCGACGCCTTCTTCGAATTCGACTTTCATCTTCAGCGTCATGAAATTGACGACGGCATCCTTGACGCCTGCCGTACTTTTGGCTGCTTCTTCCATCTTGTTGGCGCAGTTTGCGCAATCGACTTCGATCTTGTAGGTTTTCTTCATGTCTTCCTCCATATTGAATATATGAACATTTGTTCATATGTATTGTAACGC
>CADBPB010000143.1 GCA_902796525.1 uncultured Erysipelotrichaceae bacterium
AACGCGATCGGTCTGTCCGGCGTTGTCGCTCTGATCGCCGTGCTGCTGCTGACGAAGGCGGCTCCGAAGTATGCCGCTGTCGATGGCGCAAGACTGATGGACAACGTCTCTACGACAGGTATCCTGCCGCAGCTGCTGTCTGCCTTAGGCGCGCTGTTTACGGCTGCCGGTGTCGGCGAAGCGGTTTCTTACTATGTCTCGATGGTCGTTCCTGAGAACAACATCCTGATCGCCTGCATCGTCTACTGCTTAGGCATGGCGCTGTTCACGATGATCATGGGCAACGGCTTCGCTGCCTTCACCGTCATCATGACCGGTATCGGCGTACCGTTCCTGATCAACCAGGGTGCGGATCCGATCGTTGTCGGTGCGTTAGGTCTGACGGCTGCTTACTGCGGCACGCTGTGCACGCCGATGGCTGCAAACTTCAATATCGTTCCGGCCGCTTTGCTGGAAACGAAGAACAAGTATTCCGTCATCGCTTCGCAGATCCCGTTTGCGGTATGCATGCTGGCAGTCCATGTCGTGCTGCTGCTTACGTTAGCGTTCTAAGAGGAGCGTTATGAAAATACTGTTGACAGGCTTTGAACCGTTCGGCGGCGAAAGCATCAACCCTGCGCAGGAAGCCGTACAGCTCGTAAAAGACGAGATCAAAGGCGCGCAGATCGTCAAGTGCTACGTACCGGTCGTTTTCGGTAAAGCGATCGAAACCGTGCATGAAGCGATGAAAAAAGAGAATCCGGATGCGGTGCTGCTGATCGGCCAGGCCGGCGGCAGATACGAGATCACTCCGGAGAGGATCGGAATCAACTGCGATGATGGCAGGATCCCGGATAACGAAGGCAATCAGCCGGTCGATCAGCCTGTCAAGGCCGACGGCCCTGCCGCCTACTTCTCCACGCTTCCGATCAAGAAGATGGTGGAATATATGAAAGCCGCAAACGTTCCTGCCGCGATTTCCAATACGGCAGGCACCTATGTGTGCAACCACCTGATGTACGGGGTCCTCTATTATATCGATAAGGAATTCCCGAACACGATCGGCGGCTTCATGCATGTCCCGTTCCTTCATGAACAGGTCATGAACAAGAAGGAGACCGCATCTTTATCCAAAGATGATGTCGTCAGAGGCATCGAGGCTTCGCTGGAAGCGATCGTCGATTCTCTGGCATAAGGACAGTATATCGTGAATCACCAAAAGCAGGCTTCGCGGAAAGCGAGACCTGCTTTTCTTTTGCAAGGAAACGGTTTCGTTTCATCAAATATTTAATGTTAGAACAGCACCGATAGTTTATAATAGATTATGTTGACCGGGACGGTCCGTTCCTTTGGACAGTCTCGATTCATGAACTATTCATCATGATGCAGGAGAAAGAATGAAAATAGCCGCCAACGATCTGAAACGACAGCATGATCTGTATGCGAAAGAATACGACGACAAAGCCGTAGAAGTTTTGAATTCCGGCTGGTATGTTTTGGGCAACGAAGTAAAGAAGTTTGAAGAAGAGTTTGCCGGATATATCGGATCGGAATACTGCGTCGGCTGCGCTTCAGGGCTTGATGCCCTGCAGATCGCGTTCCGGGTCATCGGCATCCGTGAGGGCGACGAGGTCATTGTCTGCGCGCATTCCTATATCGCCTGCGTCATGGGGATCACCATGAACAGGGGTACGCCGGTCTTTGTCGAACCGGATCGCTACGACAACATCGATGCCTCGAAGATCGAAGAAAAGATCACAGACTATACGAAAGCGATCCTGGCGGTCCATCTTTATGGCCAATCCTGCGATATGGATGCCATCATGGATATTGCAAGAAAACACAGCCTAAAGGTCGTGGAAGACTGCGCTCAGGCGCACGGGACGATGTGGAAGGGAAAGAAAATCGGATCGATCGGCGATATCGGCTGCTGGAGCTTCTATCCGACCAAGAACCTGGGGGCGTTCGGGGATGGCGGAGCGCTTACCACGGATAATAAGACATACGCCGAAGAATTCCGGGTCATACGCAACTATGGTTCCAAGAAGCTGCATTACGAGAACGACATCATCGGCATGAACTCCCGTCTGGATGAATTGCAGGCGGGATTGCTGAGAGTGAAGCTGAATCATCTGGATGATCTGAATGCCGAACGCAACAGGATCGCCGAACGGTATCTGAACGAAGTCGATAATCCGCATATCCGTCCGCTTATGACCAGACCGGGTTCCAACAATGTGTATCATCAGTTCGTCATCCATTCGGATCGAAGAGATGAACTGATGGCATATCTGAAGGAAAACGAGATCGGAACGATCATCCATTATCCGATCCCGCCGCATCTGCAGGTCGCTTATGCCTATCTGGGCCACAAGAAAGGCGATTTCCCTGTCACAGAGAAATATGCCGATGAAGTGCTGTCGCTGCCGATGTACAACGGCATGAGCGAAGAAGAACAGGATTATGTGATTGCAAAGCTGAATGCTTTTTAAGGAAATCAATGAAAAGAACGCTGAAAGACAGATGCCCGATCATCGAATTCGCTGATCTGGGGGATGAAAGAGGAAAACTGGTCGTCATCGA
>CADBPB010000144.1 GCA_902796525.1 uncultured Erysipelotrichaceae bacterium
GCTGAAGGACGGCGAAGTCACCTGGGCCGATCTGGCCAGCGGCAACAATGTCACCGAGGAACAGGCGCGCAAGCTTTGCGACGACAATGAAGTCACCTATGAGATCAAATATATGTACGACGGAAGCCGTCCGAACGGTTCCGTCGTCTATGCGGAACGCTGGGACAATCTTACGGTCAAGGCAGGCACCTATCTGCCGCAGGATATCATCCTGTATGTCTATATCAACGATCTCAGCATGAAACCTTGATAAGGAGGTTTATTATGAATTTTATCAAACGGGCAATCAAGAACGTTACCAGAAAACCGTCAAAGTCGGTCCTGCTGATCCTGACCTTTTTCCTGATCGGCAATCTGGTCATCATCGGCCTGGGCGTATCGAACGCCGCGGAAAGCGCCAAGATCCTGACCAGACAGAAGATGCGGGCGGTCGTCACTTACAAGATCGACTACGACAAGATCAACCAGTACGTCATGCAGCTGACGGACGAAGACGAGATCAACAAGTTCTACGAGAACTATCCGAGAGTGAAACTGGCGGACGTCGCCTTGCTGCTGCAGGACGAACGGGTTAAGACGGCCAACGCGGTCAATACCAACATGTGGTACAGCGACAGGGAAAACAGTCTGGATTTCGTTCATCTGAACAACCAGGCGGAAGAGAATATGGGCCAGAACGGCCAGTCCTGCTGGTACGATGAGAACAACGTGGAGCATTGCGAGATCTATAAGGAACCTTATTTCCTGATCAAAGGAAACATGTTCCCGAGCATGATTGAATTCGAAGACGGGGAATACCAGATCGTCAGCGGACGTTTCTATACGCAGCAGGAAATCGACAATGCGGACATGGTTTGTCTTGTTTCCGAGAATCTGGCAGCCCTCAACGGCATCACGATCGGCGATACGATCAATCTGGCGAATTCGAATTATTCGACATGGATGGAGGAGTTCGGAGCCACGCAAGAAGATCTGGAAAACAGTTTCGAAGTCATCGGCATCTTCTCCCATAACAATCCGATCAATCCGGATGCGCCGAATTTCAATTACATGTATCCTTACCAGAACCCTGACAACATGATCTTCATGCCTTCGACCGCCGAATACATGGCGCAGCTTACGCTGTCGCAGAAAGAGTGGGATCACTATTCCCAGATGTATCCGGAAGAAAGCTATTACAGCGAAGACAAGCGTCCGAGCATGGAAAACATGGAAGAGAATCTCTACATCGAGAACGTGACGCTGCTGCTGGATGATCCGATGAATGTCGAACCGTTCGTAGAAGAGCATCAGAATTCTCTCTCGCAGTTCACTTCCCTGGATGCCAACAACGAAGAATTCAACAAGCTGGCGAAGCCGCTGGATACCCTGAGCATCTATGCGAACTTCATCGTCTGGCTGGTGCTGATCAATGCCATCGTCATCATCACGCTGGTTACGGCACTGACGCTGAAGACCAGGGAATACGAGATCGGCGTCCTGCTTTCTGTCGGTGCCAGCAAGCTGAAGGTCATCGGGCAGTTCTTCATCGAACTGGCGATCGTGGCAGTCATCGGCTTTACGCTGTCCATCGTATCGGGAAGCCTGATCGCAAAGTCTCTGGGCAACAAGGTGCTGGAATATCAGATCGCTTCCAGCGACATCAATGAAAACGGCAATGGCGGTCTTTACTACCCTTATGACGGATTCGATCCGTGGAGCACGGACTACTCTACGGATATCACATTGGATGACCTGATCAGCGAATACGAAGTGAAGATCTCTCCGCTGATCATCGCCGAGATCTATGTGCTGGGACTGGGGATCGTATTCATTTCGGTCATCATCCCGTCCTTCATGATCATGCGCTACAATCCGAAGAAGATCCTGATGAATCAGAACTAGGAGGTCCATATGTCAGCAATCTTAGAATTAGAAAACCTGAATTATTCCTATATCGATGGCGGCTACGAGCGTCAGATCCTCCAGGATCTATCCTACAGTTTTGAAGAGAAGCAGTTCTATACGATCCTCGGTCCGTCCGGTTCCGGCAAGACGACCCTATTATCGCTGGTGGCGGGACTGGATACGCCGAAAAGCGGCAGGATCCTGTTTGAAGGGAAGGATATCACGGAGATCGGTCTGCACAAGTACAGAAGGAACGACATCTCCATCGTCTTCCAGCAGTATAACCTGATCTCCTATCTGACGGCACTGGAAAACGTCCTGCTGGCCATGTCCGAGACGGACAACGAACTGCCCAAGGACCGCAAGAACGTGGCCTACAACCTGCTGGAACGCTTCGGCATCGTCTCCAGCAAGGCGGACCGTCTGGTCAACCAGCTTTCCGGCGGCGAACAGCAGCGTGTGGCGATCGCCCGCTCGCTTGCCAGCAACGTGAATCTCATCTTTGCGGATGAGCCGACCGGCAACCTGGATACGGCGACCGAGAAGGAGATCATCGGCATCTTCAAGGATCTCGCCCACGAATACGGCAAGACCATCATCGTCGTCACGCACTCTGATTCGGTCAGTTCCATGTCCGACCAGCGGGTACTGCTCAAAGACGGAAAACTGACGAAACTATAGAAACAAAAAAAGGATCCATGCGGATCCTTTTTGTTACGAAATCTCTTTATTATTCTTTCGGTTCCTCGGCAGGCGCTTCCGGCTGTTCTTCGACCGCTTTTCTGGCCTGTTCGATCTCTTCGGTATTCAGGACTTTCTTCAGACCTTCGACGCCTTTTTCGGCGATATTGACGGTCTTGATCTTGGCCTTGTCGATCGCTTCCTTGACTTCCGGTCTCTCGAAGAATTCATTGATCTTCTTGTTGATCTCGCTCAGGAATTCCGCCGTCTTCTTCAGAGCTTCCGATTCCTTGATGTTATCGAAAACGTTCATGATGTCATTGCTGGCGTCATCCAGAGTCTTTTCCGGTTCTTCCTTCTTCTTCGTCAGTTCCTGAACCTTCTCTCTGGTAAAATCAACGGCTTCCATCGATTTCGCTTTGACTTTATCCAGGAATTCATCCAGCTTTTCATCTTCCTTGACATTGATGATGACTGTTCTCACTTTTTCAATCGAAGATTTGATCGCTTCTTCCGTTCTTTCAACTAATGCTTTGGCTTTTTCCTTGCCTTCTTCATCAAGCTTATCGATCTCTCCAGCCAGATCATCTTCCAGTTCCTTGACCTGAGATTCCATTTCTTTTACAGTATCTTCAAATTTGCTCATATCCAATACCTCCTTAACATATATTATAACTAAAATGAAAAGGACTATGCCTATTTTAGTATAAAATTAGCACACTTTTATTATTCTATGATGATATAATTATTAATGCTATGAGAAGAAGACGCGGTGGATTTGGCATATTCGGTTTTATCTTGTTTATCATGATGTTCGATCTGATCGATTACGGAATCGACCTGCTTTATTATTTCATGCCGCTGATCGTATTCGGACTGGTCGGCTTCGGTTTTGCGAAACTGTTCCAGAACCTGTTCGGCATCGGCAGCATGCAGCAGAGAAGGAATGTAAGGAATACAACGTATACACAGAGCAGTGTCCGTAATCCGAAACTCAACAGCATTGATAGAGTATTCAGTGACTACTATAAGCACAATGTTTCTTTCGTACTGTTCGATGATGTTTCTTTGTCAACGAAATCAGGAACATACAGCACGGTAGACAATCTTTATGTCTGCTACAAGGATGAGAAGATCTGTCAGCTTTCCGAGCTGAAGAAGACGTATCCGGGAGCGTATGAGAAGATCATCGAAGCGATGGCCAAGGTCACGAAGAGAGACCTTAAGGTGATGGCGGAAGCCGGCAAGAAGAAGGAAGAAACAAAGAAGGACAAGAAGGAAGAGAAGAAAAAGAATTCCTTCTCTCAGGCAGAAGAATTCATCGACAAGATCAACGGCCTGAACAAGGACCTGAACAACGAGGAAGTCACCAACGGTCTGTACCAGACCTGCGATCTTCTGAAGCAGATCGATGTCGTCGACCGCGAAGACGGTACGGTCGATCCGAAGCTGAACAAGCTGTACGAATACTACCTGCCGATCCTGGAAGGCATCCTTACCGATTACAAGCGTCTTTCCGATTCCCCGATCAAGGGCGATGAATTCAAGAAATGCGAGACGCAGCTGGTCAAGACGATCAAGCTGATCAATGAAGCGCTGAAGATCATCTACAATTCGCTGCATGAAGCGGATTACATGAATCTCAATGCGGATATCAATACGCTGCAGTCTCTGCTGAAACAGGATGGATATGTGGAAACTCCATTCAACAAGGAGGATTAGACATGGCGGATAAACAGATCGATATGTTCGAACTCGTGAAGGAAGTCGAGAAGCAGCAGCTGCGTAACGTCGATGATGTTTTCAGCAGCCTAGATTCTTTGAAGAACGAAGACATGTCGACGGTACAGCAGGAGACCCCGCGCTATACGAACACGACGGAAGTCAAAAGAGTAAGCAAGCCGGGTCTGCCGGAGAATATCGGACCGTACGATACCCGTTTCGAGGCGTTCAAAGGGATTGTCGAGCACGTCTCTTACGGAACCATCGATGTTAACAACTACATCGAGGGTCACAAGACCGCTTTGGAGAAATACTTCAAGGATGCATACGAGAATGCCAAGGATCTCTATGTCGTCGAAGGCAGAGTCAATGACGAGATCGCCAGATATACTTCGAGGACGCATCTCTATGAGAAGGGCTATTACGACGGACTGCTGTATGTCTACAACGCGCTGAAGAAGTCCAAGGAACTGCTGATGGGCAAACTCAACAAGGAGATCACGAAGAACTTATAATATGAACAGACAGGAAGAAAAAGAAAAACTGCTGAACGCAACTTTCTCCAGAAGGAGAAGTTCTTCTAATATCTACAATGATTCCGTAGATGTCCTGAAGGACACCGAGAGCGAACTGAACCGGATCCTTCAGCAGAATCAGAAGGATATCGAAGAGATGCTGGGCTCCTACCGTTATTCGGACGAGGATCTCAAGAAACTGAAGTCTGATATCGAAAAGGATTTCAATATCACGATCGAAACGCCGGATACGGTCGTCCTGGGCAAGGCTTCCAAGGAAGTCTTCAACAATATCTACAACGATCTGTCCAACGAGATCATCGGCCAGGACGAGGCCTGCAAAGAGTTCACGATGGCCTTCCGCCGGCCGTATGTCATAGGAAGCGATCCGAAGAAGATCCGCAACAGCATCATCCTTTACGGTTCCAACGGCACGGGACGCTACCAGATGGTGACGACGATGGGCCAGCTGTTAAAGAAATACGGCCTGACCGTATCCAACGAAGTCTTCGTGCTGGACATGTCCAGATACCAGTCCAGTTCCCAGGAGATCCTCTTCCTGCAGGACCTCTATGTCGCACTGACCGGCAAGAACCCGATCATTCTGGTCGAGAACTTCGAAGAAGCTTCTCCGATCTTCAACCGGATGCTGACGGAACTGGTACTGAACGGCACCTGCATCCTGAACAAGCGTTATACCTTCAAGAACAACCAGCTGATCGAATCGACCAATACGCTGTCGGGTGATGTGATCGACCATCTCAATGGCAACGACAAGATCCTGGTCTTCGTTTCCGAAAAGAACCCGACCAAGATGATGGATATCTTCGGCAAGTCGTTCATCGACAGGATCGACGACAAGGTCCAGACCAAGAAACTGGACGAAGATTCCCTGATCCGGATCATCGTTCAGCTGATCGATTCCCTGATCCTGCGCTGCAAGAGCCAGCTGGAAATGAATGTGACGGTCGATCCGAGCGTCAACAAGTATCTCATGAGCATCTATGAGCCGAATGACGGCAAGGATTCGATCACTCCGACGGTTTCCAAGATCTATAACGAACTGGTCGATATCGCTTTGAAGAACGACGATATCACGGATATCCATCTGGCATATGACGAAACGCTGAAGGCTTCCTTCAATGAGCAGGTCGTCGATCTGGATGTGGTCGATGACAGCAAGGCAGAGCGCGAAGAGATCCAGAAAGAACTCGACGACATCGTCGGACTGGATTATGTCAAGAACTATCTGCTTTCGCTGGAAAACCTCCTGAAGATCAACCAGATCAGAAAACAGAAAGGTCTCAAGACCAACGAGATCTCCAAGCATATGATCTTTACCGGCAACCCCGGCACAGGCAAGACCACGATCGCCAGGATCGTCTCGCGAATGATGAAGGCTTGCGGCATCCTGAAGCAGGGGCAGCTGGTCGAAGTGACCAGAGCCGATCTGGTCGGCAAATATGTAGGCCATACCGCACCGCTGACGATGTCTGTCATCCAGTCGGCTTTGGGCGGCGTGCTGTTTATCGATGAAGCGTATTCTTTGTACCGGGGCAAGGACGATTCCTTCGGCCTGGA
>CADBPB010000145.1 GCA_902796525.1 uncultured Erysipelotrichaceae bacterium
TCTTTGAAAGAACGGCTTTCATTGCCTTGCAGTTCCAGACGGAGATAACCGTCTTCGCTCATTGCGAACTGATGCTTCTGCCAGCTGCCATCATAGTATCCGGGGACGAAGGTGTCATAGATCGCTTCTTCATCATACAGACCGCTGTGAAGCAGTTCCGGACGTATCTTCGGACGATAGAAGAAGGTGCGATACCTGAGATCCTCGCGCGGGCGCAGGATCGTTCCGCGGTTCAGATAGAGCGGTTCAAAACAGACGGAAGACTCGCTCGACAGGATCGTTTTTCCGGTACGGGCATCGATCGCTTTTCCCGGAATCATGTTCTGTTTCCTGGCGGGATCTTCTTTCAGATTCGGCTGCGCGTAGTCCTGGACATTGTTGGTGATATAATCCGTCACCCCGAGACCATGCAGCTCGGAATAGCTGTAATGATACGGTTCGCTGCTGTCTGGGTATAAGGGTTCCTTGTCCGAAAGATTCCAGGCGCGTACGACATATCCGGAAACATCGAAGTCTTCCAGAGATCCGATATAAGGATGGATCTCGTTGGTTTCCAGCTGGGCTGCCGTTTTGATGCAGTCGCGTACATCATCCGCCAGAACGGCCAGATGGGCTTTCGGATCCAGTGCTTTCAGCAGACGCAGGGAATCATGGTTGAAAGAAGAATAGATGACATGGTCCTCCAGTTCGAATGCCTTGACCATGGACAGGACCTTCTTTTCCATGCCGGGATAAGGAACGACGCTGTTTTTCAGTTCGATATTGATATAGGCTTCATTCTCTTCCAATGTATTCCTCAACAAAGAAAAGACTTCCGCCAAAGTAGGAATGCGATAGACTTTTCCCTGATATCTGATTTCCGCTTCTTTGAGCTCCTCCAGGGTATAGTCCTTGACATGACCCTGCCGATCCGTTGTCCGGTTCAGCGTTTCATCATGGATCACGACCAGCTGTCCGTCCCTGCTGAGCTGCACGTCCAGTTCGATGCCGCAGATGTCGTATTCAAAAGCCTGCTTAAAAGCTTCAAGCGTATTTTCCGGATACAGATAGCTAAGTCCCCGATGAGCCCAATAGTTCATATTCTTCCTTCATCATTATATTTCCGCCCCCTGCCTAAAGCAATGAGAGTCGGACCGTTCTTTAGATTTTCCTGATTTCGCGGATGATCCAGTCGTCATGGACCAGATCATAACTGCTTCCGCAATGCGGGCAATGCTTTTCATGTAGCGCATCGAAGCTTCCGCCGCAGTTCGGACACTGGATGTTTAACAGGCTGAAACCGGGATCGGTGTGGGAACCGCTTTCCCGTTCGACCGTCAGCAGGTAGTTTTCATCTTTGCGGTAGATGCGTCCTTTGTCGTAGGTGTTGCGCAAGAAGGCTTTGATCCTGACCTGGGTCATATCGTCGCTGATGCGGACGCCTTTCAGCTGCAGGACGCCGCGGTACTGGATATCGATGAGATCATCCAGCGCGGAAAGATCCTGCTGGCCGGTATAGATGCTTAAGCTGCTGCGGTCTTTGGAATAGGCGATCGTCCGAAACAGCGAGAGGATCCTTCCTTCGAAGTATTCGAATGAAAAATCCGGATCGATGGCCTGAAGCTTGTTCGTGAGTTTCTTTGGGGTATTCAGCCCCGGAAGCATCTTGATCGCTTTTCCGGCTTCATGGAACATTTTAACCGCCAGGAACAGGCTGTTGCCCATATAGGTCATAACGGCGAATACGCCGCCATAGAGCCCTCCCATAAACAGCGACGCCAGGATGCGGAAATACCACACGTAATCCCTGGCAGTATAAAAGAAGAAAGCGGCAAAAATCAGAAGACCTGCCGATACTCCGACGATCGTCATTCTTTTTTTGACCCGCTCCATCAGGCCCGCACGTTCGGCGATGTTGTTGACATTATAGGATGAAGTGAAGCAGGGATAGCTGTCTTCCGTTTCGAAAACCGTTCCGCAATACGGACAGCCGTCATTCAGTTCGCTCAGCATGGTCTGATGGCCGCAGTTCGGACAGGTGCAGAGCCGGTCTTCGTAATTTTTCTTATCCAAGAGACAGCCGTAGAAGGTGACAGGCGCTTTGTATTCTTTGAGGATTTTTTCGCCATTGCGATAGGTCGTGACACGCATGCCCTCGCGGTACAGGATCTTTGCTTCATAAGGATCGCCCTGTCTCAAAAGAGAACCCTTGATCTCCTCCCGGACATGTTCATAACGGTCCTCGGCAGTGATCCCTTTTTCCAGCAGACGTTCTTTCTGCACATTCAGGCAGTAGCGCAGCTCCCTGGAAGCATACCTCAGCCCTTTTCCTTGCAGCGTCCATCTATGGTAACTGTCCAGGAATGCATCAAGAATGGTTGTAGATACGGTTTTCTCGCTCATAGTCTCATTTTCCTTTCTATCATTATAACACTCTTCCTTTTTAGCACTCTTTTATCATCTTTGTTAGCACTTTATACTTGACAGTGCTAACCAATGTGATAGTATATAGGTGTAGGGATTCAGATCCCATGGTAATTAGGAGGTATTGTAAGATGAGATATTATCCAAGAAACTATAACGTATTTGATGACATGTTTGACGATTTATTCCCGAAAGCAAGTTTTTCCGATAATCTGATGAGAACGGATGTCTATGAGAAGAACGGCTACTACAATCTCGATATCGAACTGCCAGGCTACAATAAAGAAGATGTCCAGATGGATATCGTCGATGGCTACCTGAACATCAAGGCGACCCATAACGTTTCCGATGAGGAAAAA
>CADBPB010000146.1 GCA_902796525.1 uncultured Erysipelotrichaceae bacterium
AATCCGGACCTTTTCATTTCATCGTTTCTTTGTATACTCTTAAGACATTCTTCCAGAAGATCTTTTCGATTTCTTCTTCCGTGAAATACGGCTTCAGCGCCTGATAGAGCAGCTGCATCCCGGAAGCGTCTTTGAATTCAAGTGCGTTGCCGATCCCATCGAAATCGGAACCCAGTCCGACGCAATCGATGCCTCCGACTTTGGCGATATGACGGACATGATCGACGATCCCCTGGATCGAAGTATAGGTTTCGTTATGGTCTTCGATAAATTCGGAACAGTAGTTGACGCCTGTCACGCCGCCTTTTTTGGCAAGCAGTCGGATCATATCGTCGGAAAGATTCCGGGCGACTCCGCAGACGCTGCGCGCTCCGGAATGGGAAGCGACGAACGGTTTCGTGCTGTATTTTGCGACATCGTAGAATCCCGCGTCGGACAGATGCGAGACATCGACGATGATTCCCAGTTCTTCCATCCTTCGGATATAGCCGATCCCGAAATCCGTCAGGCCGTCTTTCTCGTTGAATGTATAAAGCGGATTCCCTTGAGTTTCTTTTGCATAAGTGAAATTAGGACAGCCGATCCCGTTGGGATAATTCCAGGTCAGCGTGATCATCCTGACACCCCGGTCATAGAACGCATCCAGCTGTGCGAGATCATTGTCGACTACGCTCCCCTCTTCCAGCGTCAGCATGGCATTCATACAGCCGTTTCTGTCGTTTTCCAGGATGTCTTCATAGTTCAAAACCCTGCGGATCCTGTCCCGGTGTTTCTGCATCTGAGCCTCATAGAAGTCGATCACCTTCCAAGTAAAAGATGAGTCTTCTCTTGCGATATTGGTAAAAATGGCGAAATTCTGCAGGAGACATTCGCCTTCTTCCATCTTTTCCAGATCGACGTGCAGATCGTTATGCGACAGGTCTTCATGCTTCCTGTATAAGACGGTCATCGTATCGCAATGCATATCGATATATTTCATGATTGCTCCTTCCTGAAACAAATAAAAAACGTGATCCCGGGATCACGTTCTATGTATAAAACAGAGGTTCTACATCTCTTCCAGCGATTCCAGGGCGATCCTGATCATGTTGAGAAGGCTGGTCTGCCTTTCCTGTGCCGTCGTTTCCTGATGGTTGACGATGCTGTCGGAGACAGTCAGAAGACAGGCGGCATTCTTGCCCAGCGCTTTCGCCGTCGAGAATAAACCGAAGGATTCCATTTCGACCGCAATGACATCGTTCTCTTTGACGACCTCATTCACATGATCCATGACCGTGTCCTGATAATAGAAGACGTCACTGGACATGATGGTGCCTTCATGCAGTTCGACACCCAGGCGTTCTCCTGCGGCCTTGATTTTCGCATTCAGCGTTTCGCTTGGATACTGGATCTTGTTCGGATCATTGTTCTGTACCATCGCATAGCTGGATTCCGAGAATGCCGCGCTTGCCAGGATCGTATCGAAAAGCTGCAGATCCTCGCTGTAGGCGCCGGCGGAACCGATGCGGATGATGTTTTCAACTCCATAGAACTGATATAATTCATAGGCATACAAGCTGATCGATGGGATGCCCATGCCGGAGCCCATGACCGACACGGCTTTGCCTTTATATGTGCCGGTATAGCCGAACATGTTTCTGACGGTGTTGAACTGTACAGGGTTCTCCAGATAGGTTTCCGCAATGAACTGCGCCCGCAACGGATCGCCCGGCATCAGAACGGTCTTGGCGATCTCGCCCATTTGTGCCTGATTGTGTGGTGTAGACATGATTCGTCCTCCTGATATCTGTTTTTCTAATTATAACCTATTTGCATATGCAAATCGTGATTTTATATGATCTGACGGTAGGCATCCATAAATTCTCTCAGTTTTCCCTGGTCCAGCCTGCCCGTCATGTTTCCGGTATCTTTCAGACAGGAAGCCACGAATATGCCATCGAAGTATTCATATGCCTCTTTCAGATTGCCGGCATTCGCGCCGCCTCCCAGATAGAGATAGAGATCCGGAAAAGCGTTCCGCACCGTTCTAGCCATCTCTTTCGATTCCATAAAACTCTTTCCGGTAAGAACGACGGCTTTCGCCAGACCGAAACTGGTTGCCTGCCCTACAGCTTCTGTCAAAGTAACAGAGCCTAAGGGACTGGAAGTGCGATCGAAGATGTCCGGAATGATCTCCAGGTTGCTTTGGAGACCTTTCTTGGTTTTCAGGACATCGCTGATGATCCCCTCATGGATGCCGTCGTAGCTCACGACCGCGCCGACATAGCATTTCGGGCGGATGTAGTCCATGCCCGTCGTTTCAGCGACCGTAACCAGCGCTTCGCCGTCTTCCTTGAGGATGCTCAGACCGAGGATGCAGTCATCCGGCATGGTTTCCCTGATTTTCTGGCAGATGACAGTCATAGCCGAAACCGTCGAAAAGCAATCGCCTTCCGGCAGAGGCACGTCCTTGACGTTCTGCAGCATCAGGTTGCGGATACCCGCCTCATACAAGATCTTTGCTTCGGCGATCGCTTCTTCGCAGATTCTGCCGATCTCATAAGCCGGAGATGTCCTGACGCCGAGCGAAACGATCAGCTGTTTCGGTATATGGATGGTATCGGGCCTTCCATTTCTTTGCGGCACATCGAAATGCATCTGTTCCGCTTTCGCATAGTTACCTGTCATCTTCTTCCTCCTGCAAGGTGACGATCCTTGAGCCGAAGATCTGCCGGAAATTCTCTTCCCTGACCCAGGGCTTGTTTCCGAAATCGAAGCCAGATCTTCCCAGATGGTCGCTGATATGCATCGCCAGCAGTTCCAGCGGGATCGCATAGACCAGCGGGGAGAACTTCTCTCTGATGTCTTTCATGCCAATGATCGGAATGAAAATATCTGCGGCTCTGCGTAGATCTTCATCGTCCTCTTCGCCGATCACGATCTTCTTGCCATCCTTGACCGTTACGGCGCCAAGGATCTCCAGAGCCCGCTCATGGCTGTGCCCTTTCGGGGCGATGACGACTGTGTGAACCGAAGGACGGGTCGTAAAATACTGGGAATGCGCCCATTCTTCGATACCCTGGGCGACCGAATCGAAGCCGGCGGCTTCCAGCAGTTTCATCACCGCGAACTGAGCCGTCCCCCAGTTGGGTCCTTCCCCCAGTACATGATACATTTCCACCTTGAATGGATTGTCTTGCGCGAAATAGCATTCGATATATTTTCTTATCAGATCGGAATCCGCTTCCGCGGTCTTTCTCATTGATTCGTTGATTTCCGAAATGTAAGAGAAAATACCTTTTACTTCTTCATCGTTGATCGTTCCGTTGAGATATCCAAGAGCGCTTCCCAGGCAGTACAGCGACAGCAGCGATACGCAATAGGACTGCGTCCCCGGTGCCAGGCCCAGGTTTTCTGCCAGCTCTATGAACAGCAGATCGGGAGCGGCTTCCGCCAGTCTTCCTTTCGGATTTGTCGTGATGCCGATACTGACGGCGCCTTTTTCACCGGCCCTGATCGCGCATTCCGTTGTCCTTGCGACAGCTCCGGAAGCGGAAATGGAAACGACGAGGCTGTTTTCATCGACCTCATAAGGCAGGATATAGCGCGACAGTTCCATCGCGTGTCTCGCTTCGGTATGAACGCCGGCATATTTCAGAAAGAAATCACGGACGCAGATCCCGGCAAAATACGAATCGCCGCAGCCGGTGATATAGACCTTTCTGATCCGGTTCTTTGCGTCATACTTTTTCAGTATCATCAGACATTTCTGATACAGTCCTTCCGCATACCGGTCGAACATCTCCGCCTGGGCAGAAATGTGTTTTGCCATGATTTCCACATTCGTTTCCATCGTCGTACTCCTTTATTATTTCTTCTTGTCGATCAGATCCTGATACTCTTCCAGCACCCGGTCGATGATCTCGTCCCAGGCCACCGGAATCGTGGTTCTCGCTTTCTCGCCGATGCGTCTGGTCTTCTCCGGATCCGCCAAAGCCTCCTTCATGACTTCCGCGATGCTTTCCGGATCGTCCTTGCAATAGAAACCGTTTACCCTGTCTTCGATGATCTCCGCCGAACTGGAACCCTCCACCACGACGGCCGGAGTGCCCGCATTGGCCGCTTCCCTGACGACCATCGGAGCATTGTCATAGAGCGACGGGAAGACAAACAGATCCGCCAGCTGATAGAGACCGAACAGCTTGTCTTCATCCGTGATATGTCCGACGACATAGGTATCGTTTTCGATCTCCAGTTTCCTGATCTTATCCTTGATCTCTTCCACATGTGGTCCCTTGCCTGCCAGGATCAGGTTGAACGGAATGCCTTCTTTCTTCAGCAAGGAAGCCGCTTCCAGGATATGGGCGATATTCTTTTTCCAGTTCATCTGTCCCACGAACAGGAGGCACGGGTCGTCATCGATATGGAAGTACTCCTTCGCCCGGATGCTCAGATAGGGATCCAGCTGTTTCACATCCATCCCGTTCGGCATCACTTTGAGCGGTCCTTCATAACCGTAGGAGCGCAAGGTATCTGCGGAATTTTCCGAGACGGCCCATACTTCATCGCAGTGGTTATAGAAATTCACGATGATATCCGTCCCCAGTTCCGCCATGTGTTTCGAACCGGTGATCTGCAGGAAATCATCATAATACTTCGAGTGGAACGTTCCAATGATCGGGACTTTGTGTTCCTTGGCATAACGGATGCCTTCGATCCCCGCGATAAACGGCGTATGGACATGGACCAGGTCGAGATCAGTCATATCCAGACGGGCCTTGAAATGCTGGTCGAAGATAGGCAGCCCCACATCATACTGCGGCATGATTTTCAAAGAAGTCGAATAATAATCGACGATATCGAAAGGATATCTCCCCCGGTAACCGAATTTATCCAGAGGCACGATGGCGTAACATTCATGCCCCTTGCGGGCGATCGTTTCGCAATAGTTGTATACGACTCTTCCTACGCCATCCACTACGGGAATAAAGGAATCCGAAAACTGTCCGATTTTCATAAGCTTATATCCACCTTTCTATCTACCGGACGGATCGATGATCCGTCTATCTGTATCATATCAAAAATCGCTGTCTTTGGCTCGGGGACAAAGATTCATTTCCCTCAACATGTCCGTTGATTTCTGCTAGAATACTGTTTGGAGGTCGAAATATGACAAACTGTAATCATGACTGCAGTTCCTGCGGAGAGAACTGCGCAGAGCGAATAGAAATCAAGCCGACCGAAGACAGCAGGATCAAAAAGATCATCGGCGTACTGTCGGGCAAGGGCGGCGTCGGCAAATCGATGGTATCATCCCTGCTGGCGATCGAACTGAAAGAAAAAGGCTACAATGTCGGCATCATGGATGCGGACATCACCGGTCCTAGCATTCCCAAGATGTTCGGCCTGACCAGCCAGCTTTATGGCGACGAAGCGGGAATCTTCCCGGCGGTTTCCACTTTGGGAATCAAAGTCGTTTCCATCAACATGATGCTGGAAAATGAAGAGGATCCGGTCTTATGGAGAGGTCCGATCCTCGGCAATATCATCCGTCAGTTCTATACCGAAGTCCATTGGGGCGAACTGGATTATCTGATCATCGACATGCCTCCGGGGACATCCGATGTGGCGATTTCCGTCATTCAGGAGATTCCGGTAGATGAATTCGTAATGGTAACCACGCCTTCCAAGCTGGTATCCATGGTCGTGGCGAAAGCCATCAACATGGCAAAGGAAGTCAGCAAGCCGATCACCGGTCTGGTAGAGAATATGGCTTATGTGCAGTGTGACGGCTGCGGCAAGCAGATCGCGATCTATCGCAACGATGAGACAGAGAATGTCGCAGAACGTTACGGTCTGGAAATCCTGGCCAAGCTTCCGCTGGATCCCGAACTGGCAAGCCAGGCGGACGAAGGCCAGATTGAAAACCATCAGAGCGGTTCCTTAAACGCTCTGGTCAAGAAACTGGAAGAACAGATCCTTTCTTGAATCGAAGTTCATACCCTGATATGAAACAAACATCTTCCTGCGGGAAGATGTTTTTCTTGTGACAAATCCGGATCGCTGATGTGTCAGCTGATATGATAGTGTTCCTTAAGCCTGTCGGAGCAGACGACTTTTCCTTTGACATCGATCGAGGAGATCGTTTCCGTGACAAGATCATCCAGTGCTTCATTGATATACAGCAAGCCGTAGCCGGAAACCGTCTTGGTATTGTTGTTTTTCTTGATCTGCATCAGTTCCTGCGCGTTGAGATTGTAGATTCCCAGAAACCAGATGAAATTCATCTTGTCATGACTGTTTCTGACTTCACTGATCCGTTCCTGTTTCTGGTTCAGGCTTTCCCTGACCGCCTGGTTGATGAAATCGCTGCGGTTGGAATAGAAACCCTGATCTACCAGGAGGTCGATCTGCGACAGCGTTCCGATATTCATGTTTACAGATACTTTTTCGGTCTTTTCCATGTATCCTCCTATTATGCTCTATTTGGAGCATATTTATCATATCATGAATCTTTTTTTGTTGTCAATCGTATGGAGAAGGATCTTCGCGAAAAGAAAAAGCCCTGATGGGCTTTCTGTTTTCATGGCAGGGGAGGTAGGAGTTGAACCCACACTAGCGGTTTTGGAGACCGATGTACTACCGCTATACTACTCCCCTATGCGCTTTCTTATTTTATCTTAATCATTCCTATTTCGCAAGATATTTGATGTAAGATAAGGATATGAAAATCGCCGTATCTGCCTGTCTGATGGGCGACAATGTCCGCTATGACGGCAGCAATAAAAGAAACAAGGAACTGATCCGTCTTTTGGAAAGCCATGAGATCGTCAGGCTCTGCCCGGAAGCCATGGTATTTGCGATCCCGCATCCGCCGATCGAATTGCAGCATGAAAGAGTCATTGATTCGGCCGGATACGATCATACCGAAGAACTGGAAGCCGCCTGCAAGGAATGCCTGAAGAAGATCGAAGGCTGCGATCTGGTCATTCTGAAAAGCAGATCTCCTTCCTGCGGCTCGGGCGAGATCTATGACGGCAGTTTCTCCGGGACATTAATAAAAGGCAACGGTCTTTTCGCTGCCTTGTGTCTTTCCGAAAACTATCAGGTCTATACGGAAAACGATCTGAAGATCATCAAAGATGTCTTAGACCGATCTCTTTAGCACATACTTATCGATATCATAGACGCAGCCATCTTGATTGTTACTGCGTTCGCTGACATAGTCCGCACACTTTTTGGTGTCTTCGCTGCCATTGATCATGCAGATGCCGGTTCCGGCAGTCAGCAGCAGTTCGTTGTCGTTGCTGATATCGCCATAGGCGATCACATCTTTCAGGTCGATCTGATGCGCCTGGCAGAAGCACTTCAAGGCATTGCCCTTGTTGGCTTTCGCATGCACGAATTCCAGCATCGTCGTCTGCGTCTTGGTCGCCCTGTACTCTTCGTTGCAGATGCTCTGGGCGAAAGGCTCGATCCGGCGCATCACTTCTTCGCTGACCCGGAACATCACCTTGAAGCAGGGTTCTTCCCACATTTCAGAAAGATCTTCCACAATCCTGTTCTGCATGTTGTTGCGCTTTCTGGAGTGGACCGCCATCTCGTCCTCGAAACGGAGCAGCCGTACCCCGTTGCGGTAGATCGAAACATTCAGATCCGGAAAACGATCCAGCATCACCGTGATGATCTCGCGGATCATGTCGGTAGACAAAGAATAAAGGACATGGTTTTCCTGAAGGATGCCGTCATAGTATTCCGAACCGTTGCCGCCGATCAGCAGTTCCGGCTGGAAACTCAGTCCCCATTCGCCGATCACATGAAGCAGATCGTCGGTTCCTCTGCCCGAAGCCAATCCGAAGGCGATCTTCCGGCGATGCAGTTCCTCGATGACTTCCACCGCATAAGAAGAAGGATGGACCGTGCCATCCTGCGTCAATGTGCCATCGATATCGCACGCCACCAGCGCGGGATCATTCGAATAGGTTCTCATTCTCGTCCTTCTTGCTGTATTCCGGCAGATCAGGGAGTTCATTCAAGGTATAGAGCTTGAACGCATCCATGAATTCTTCGGTGACTTCATACAGGATCGGGCGTCCGACCGCTTCCGATCTTCCCGCCTCCCGGATCAGGTTCCTGGCCTGCAGTTTTCTGAGCATCACATCGGCGCTCACGCCTCGCAGTTCTTCGATCTCCACGCGGGTGATCGGCTGCTTATAGGCGATGATCGCCAGAGTCTCCAGCGCCGCTGCGGAAAGATTGTTCGGTTTCGTTTCGCCGAAAAGCTTCTGCGCATAAGGATAGATGTCTTTTTTGGTGACGAACTTGTAGACCGAACCGTAGCCGACCAGTTCGATGCCATAGAGTTCGCTGCCGTATTTGCGCTGTATGTTTTCCAGAATGATCAGCGTATCTTCCATCGATTTCTCGATCGCCAAAGCAAGCTGTTCCACCCTGACGCCATCCTCGCCTACCAGGAAAAGCAGTCCTTCCACGATAGCCTCGATATTGCCCGGCTGGGCAACCGTTTCCTTGTTGAGGACATCTACTTTCCTGACCAGGCTTTCCGTATTCAACCAGGCTTTCTTTTCAGCCTGTGTCATTTCTCTTCCGACAATGTATGTATTATTCATGATTGTTCCCTCTGCTGAACCAGATGTTCTCCTTCTCATCGATCGTAAATACCAGATAATGATCCTTTGCCATATCCAGGATGGCGATAAAGGTCACCACATATTCTCTCAGACTGTCGCAGTCTTCGATCAGCGTCTCGAAACTGAAAGTTTCCGGCAGATCCTTCAGCCTTGCCTTGATCTGCAGGATGCGGTCTTCCGGAGAGATCTCCTTCTGCGTGAATTTGATATCCAGAGGCCGGGACAGCTGCAGCCGTCTCAGGACCTTGTTCATGGCCTTCAACAGATCATAGGGATCTCCTTCGATCTTCTGGCTCTCGATCTCGCTCTGATGTTTCGCGATCTCGTCGATCGACAGCGGCTTCGAGAGCTGGTCCTGCCGTTCCAGGAAGGAATCATACAGGGTCTTGGATACTTCCTTGTATTTCTGGTATTCCAGCAGCCTTCTGACCAGACGGTCTTTCGGATCTTCATAGTCGTCATCCGGTTCATCGCTCTTCTTCGGAAGCAGTTTCTTGGATTTGTATTCGATCAGCGTCGCCAGTTCCACCAGATACTCGCTTTCGATCTCCAGATGCAGTTCTTCCATGCCGTGGAGATAAGCGAGATACTGGTCGGTCAGGATCTCCATGTCCAGATCAAAAATATCCAGTTGCTGTTCATGGATCAGATGCAGCATGAGGTCCAGAGGACCCTCGAATTTCAGCGTTTCGACTTCGAAGCCCATACACCTCATTATAGCATTAATTATGTTATTATTGATTTGAGGTAAACGAAAAATGAAAATCGGAATCACAAATGATCATGCAGCTGCTCAACTGAAATTCAGCATCATGAAATATCTGCAGGACAACGGTTATGAAGTGGTCAATTACGGCACGGACGGCACGGAGGCGTTCGATTATCCGCTGGCCGCCATTCCTCTTTGCAAGGCCATACAGAACAGGGAAGTCGACCTGGGCATCGCGATCTGCGGAACAGGCGTGGGGATCTCCATTTCCTGCAACAAGCATAAGGGCATCCGCGCCTGCTG
>CADBPB010000147.1 GCA_902796525.1 uncultured Erysipelotrichaceae bacterium
TCCTGATGACAGACCGGCTCATACTGCGCCCGTTGAAGACCGAAGACAGACCGGATATTCATCACAACATCTATCACGATAAAGAGGTACAGCGCTATTATCTGGCTCCTTATATCGAAAAGGAAGAAGATGTCGATCTGGCTGGCATGATTAACCGCTGCCGTGAAAGACGGATCTATGTATTCGCGATCGTACTAAAAGAGACAAGCGATGTCATCGGAATGATCAACCAGTGCGACAGCGCAGATGAAAACGACCGCAGCGTGGAACTTGCTTATGCGATAGGCAGTTCTTACTGGAGCCAGGGATATATGACCGAAGCTTTGACAGAAACGATGAGATTCCTTTTTAATAAAGGAATCAGAAAGATCCGCTGCAAAGCAGTCGCGGAAAACGCACAAAGCATCCGGGTGATGCAGAAATGCGGCATGAAACAGGAAGGAAACGTAGAAGATGAATTATACTATCATGATCGTTATTGGAATATGGAGCACTATTATATGACAGAAGAAATGTTTCACGTGAAACCAGAAATCGAAGCCGTCCTCTTTGACTTCAACGGGACGCTCTATTTTGATTCGGACATCAACAGGATCGCCTGGCAGCAGACGCTGGATGAACTGTCTGGAGGAAAACTGGAATTTGCGCCTTTTTATGCGCAGTGCATCGGAACGCGTAACCAACCCCTGGTAGAAAAAGCCTTTACCGAACTGGGCCTTCCTCTGGATGAAGAAAAGGTCATGTACTGGGCGAAAAGAAAAGAAACGAAGTACTATCAGGAATATTGCCGTGCTCACAAACGGGATCAGCTCGCTTCCGGTGCGGCAGAATTCATAAGCGGTCTTAAAGAGAAAAAGATCCCTTACACCATGTGTACCGCTTCACTGATCGAGAATGTCGAATTCTATTTTGAATATCTGGGTCTGGACAGATGGTTCGATATCGGCAAGGTCATCTATGATGACGGGATCCATTCAAACAAGAAGGAGATGTATCTGGACGGAGCCGCAGTTCTTGGCAAGCCGATCGAAAAGTGTCTGGTCATCGATGATTCGCTGCAATCGATTCAGGGCGCTGTCGAAGCGGGCTGCAAGCAGATCGTTGCGATCCGCAACGAAGCGACCCCGGACATTCCGGAAATCATTCAGGTCGTCGATGATTTTACTGAAATCGATCTCTCGATATTCGACTGACCCAAAGAAACGCTTCAACAAAAACAGGCATCCTTGAGATGCCTGTTTTATATTTGTTTCTAATTCCTTAGCTTTATAACCATTTAAAGAATTCGTTGATGATTTCTGTGTGGTCGCCTTTGATGATCAGATGGTGGTTGCCTATCGACTCCGTCAGGAAGTAGGAGACCGGTTCATCCAGCTTCAGCTGTATCTGCGTACGGCACAGATTGAATTCCGTCAGATTCTTTAACAGCTCGCCGCGGGAAACGAAATATTCATCCATCAAGCCGTCGCATTTGAAGATCGTGACCGGACCCTCCGGAAGCTTTCCGCGGAACGCCACGCCGATCTGTGACTCGAAATGCGTCATGATCGTAAAGTCTTCCGGCATATTGATCGGCAAGGTGCAGTGCGCAAAAACGATCTCGTTTTTATCCGTATCGATGCGGCTCGGATTCGCCATAAAGACGGGCTCTCCGGTCAGGTTGCCCAGGACCATCATAGAGATCAGGGCAGGAACATCGCCTTCGCACGATGCATAAACGCCTTCGGCGTTCAGGATCGCCAGAGCCGCACAGCCTGTAGAGTGCACGGTATTCAAAAGATCGAAACAGCGGACAGTCACGCCATCCAATTCGTATTTGTCAACGATCCTGCGCAAAGCTCCATAGATGTATAAAGCCTCTTCGATTTCTTTTTCATCGAATGGTCTCGCCTTGATCATGTCGGTAAAGCGGTTCGGCACATACGTCTTTCTGGCGATTTCATCCATGAATTCTTCCATGGAAACATCCAGGATCTTGATGCCGTTCAGTTCCTCGGATTCCGCTGCATCCACATCGGAAGAAATCAGCCAGTCGGAAGGCTTGCCGACGCGGGCAATACGCGAACCGTTCAGTTTCTTTTTTGCCGCGAATACCTGAGCCAGTTCCTTGATCCTCTTTGCTACAAAATCATCTGTGCCATGGATGATTTCGCCAGGGATATCGTGCTGATGCAGATAAGACAGGATCTCCATCGAAGCAGCCAGAGAATTGTTTGCGCCGGTCGTCAGCAGGAAACAAGGTTTCGGTAAGCGGTCGAGATGCTGAAGGATGATGCCTTCGGTTCCGCCTCCGCCGATGAAATCAAACGCCAGATCATAATCATTGATATGATCGATATCCGTGATTTCAAATTCATAACCTGTCAGTTCGCTTAGTTTGTCCAGCCAAGGGAAATTACCCTGATCGGCAATCGCTGCCGCGGCCGTCTGTGATACGACATAGAATACGCCTATTTTCATATGATTGATCTCCTCTGTATACAATCATTCTAACATTTATTCAGTGATAACCGTAACAGTCCCGTCTGGATTTTGTGAGCAAAAACGATCCGCTAAAATCGATTTGAAAGATAAACCGTTATAAGCTAAAATAATAGTGGTACAACAAACATGTTTCTAA
>CADBPB010000148.1 GCA_902796525.1 uncultured Erysipelotrichaceae bacterium
AACAACGCATATTTAAGAAAACTCTTTTCCGCAGGCGTTTCTCCCCTGTAGACATCGATTAGGTAACTTATAGTCTGAAAAGTGTAAAAAGAAATGCCTACCGGCAGAACGATGTCGATCGACGGAAACAGGATATGTATACCCAAGAATGCAAAGAGATGATTGATCAGGTTTAAAGCGAAGTTGGAATATTTGTAATAGAAAAGAAAGCCCAGGTCGATCATAATGCAGAACAGAAGTACCGTTTTCTGTTTCTTTCCTGCTTCTTTCTCTGTTTCTCTGAATCGTTCGATGGTGATGGCAGATGCGTAGGTGATCGCGGTGGAGATGAAAATAAGCAATACATATTTCGCATTCCAGCACATGTAAAAATAATAACTGCACAACAGCAGCCAGAAGTTTTTCATTTTATCAGGTATGATATAGTACACAGATAAAACCAGCGGGAAGAAGACCAGAAACTGAAGGGAATTAAACAGCATTTAATAGATCCTCTTTATCTGTTATAGTACTCTTTACAGTGTTTTATATTCATCACCAACTTATTGTATCACATTTGTTTATCTTCTTTTTTCATCTGTTTCTCGATCCAAGCCATCAGCAAGTGTACGATCTTGTTCTGCTGTTCCTCAGTCAGCGGCTGATGCATCGGCACATGATACCACTTGTTCAGACAGCCTCTGCAGCAGCACGCCGTCGCATGCATCGCTTTGAATACAGGATGGCCTTTCATGGGCGTCTGCTTTCCATCATTGGTAGGATCCGCCGGAGCCAGTTTTTCTCTCACAAAATCACAGGCATGGCTCTTTATAACATCCATGCCTTTTTTATCGATATATTCTTTCTCTTCTTCGTTCAGTTGAAAACGGGAACGGAAGGAGGATCTCTGCAGTTTCTTTAATGCCTCATTGATCGTCTGCATAGCCTCATGATACGCCGGAAAGCGGGATAAGACAATCCGGACCCATATCGGCATCGCTCCCTGATTATTGTAAAATAGGGATGTAAGACAAATGCATCGGAAGATGAAGGAGACAGAAAATGCAGATGACATTCAATGACAGAAACACCGGACAGCCTTTACTGACAGCAGAAGTCCCGGAAGGGTTCGCAAGCGAAGCGTATCTGAACCTGGAACAGTATCCCAGCAACCGGATCCTGAAGGTCTACGGCAAGACTTACAAAGACAACTGCGTGATCTATTACCAGACTGGTGACTGCTACATACTGAATAATAGTCCGCAGAACGGCTTTTTCCAGGCATTCGGTAAACAGGACGGCCAGCAGAACGAGAGCGGGCACTACTATGCCCGGCTCTACGATATCAAGACCGATCTGGATAGGACCGCTGCAAATCTGCTGCAGAAACAGATCCGGGGAATACAGTACTACAGTCTTTCCGACCGCCTGGCTGCCAAAGCGAAGCAGGCATTCGATGCCGATATCAGAAATACCGTTCAGGAAATACAGACGGCCTCTACGGTCTCTTCGATCCCGGTATCGGGAATCATCCGCAACTATCTCTTCGATGGCGGCATGGGCGTCTATGAGGACGAAGGAAAGATCCTGGCGGTCTGCTTCTACCGTTTCGGCATGGAATTCAATCTCCTGCAAGGGCCGCCAATCGTTCAGGAAAACCTCTCCAATGAGCCGTTTGGTCATGCCCAGGCTGTTTTCGGTACGATCGCCTCCCAGGTAAACTGGACCGTTCCTTTCATCACCTACATGATCAGCGATAAAAAAGAAGATCTGAACGCTTTCATGCATTTCGTCGATACCGTCGAACTGACACCGCAAGTCACAGATTATGCCCGGCAGATCCGCCAGCAAGTCGCCCGGCAGCAGGAACAGGCAGCGATGGCTTACACGGCACAGACACAGGCCACCATCAACGCCATGTGGGCCCAACACAACCAGCAATGGGCCGCCGTAGAACGGAACCGGGACATGCTTTCAAAAGACTTGGACAGCTGGAGAGCGGGACAGGAGCAGATGCGTCAGCAGATGGATGCCCGCTTCACGACATCTTCAGGCGCATCGTTTGAAAGCCTGGACGACAGGATACAGCGCATGCGGCATGAATCGATGATGGGCGTCGAAACCTATACCAGATCCGACGGGACCGAAGTCGAATACTCCAATCGGGCAGACCGGGTCTTCGAAAACAATCTCGACAATACCGTCCATTTCGGTACGGAACACTATTACGACGACTATGTTCCGGATGGCTGGCATGAACTGCATAAAAAGTGATCTTCATTGAAGATCACTTTTTTCTTCTTGATCTTTTACACTTTCCGCCAGACGACATACGGATATTTATCCTTGTGTTCATCGAACGTATAAGGAGCGACGCCGATTTCCGTCAGTTCACAGCCGTCATGGATATAGCCGAAGGAATCGACGAACTCGATCTCGCTGAAGCCGTCCTCAGCCGGCTGCATGAGTTCTGCGAATTCTTCGGTCGTAAAGATGTACTCGGCAGGATATTCTTCCTGAATCTCTTCGATCGTCTTCATCACCGGATATTCCATCTCTTTTTGATAAAGATGCCGATTCCGAACATGAGCAGCGACATCCCGATCCCGGGCAATGCTGCTGGAATGTTCTT
>CADBPB010000149.1 GCA_902796525.1 uncultured Erysipelotrichaceae bacterium
CCGGGTAAGTATGGCCGAGATCGGCTTCGCAGAGCTGCGGGATCTTTTTGAAGACTTTGGCTGTCGCTTTGATGTAGTCCAGCTTCGGATCTTCGATTTTAGGGAAAGCCACTCTTCCTACCAGCACGCCTTTGCAGCAGCGGAACCAGCCGGCATTCTCCATCTGCATCAGCGTCAGATAGTAATTGTAGGAAGACATGTCGAAAACATCGAAATACCAGACGATGCCGTCATCACGGTACTTTTCGATGAATTCATTCACATGATCGAAACGCGTGCCGATCAGTTTTGCTATGACTTCGATGCATCCGCCGATCAGTCTTCCTTCGAATTGCGTCGCATTCCTGCCGATCCATTCCACATCCCCATAGACTTCCTGTTCGGTGATGATATCAAGGAAACTCTTGTATTTTCTGTAAGATTTCTGAACGGGAATGACTCCTTCCAGGACTTTGAAGAAAGTGCGCTGGCTGCGGTCTTCTTTCGCGGCAAATCCTGCGCCGTTGAAACCGTACAACGTGGCGATATCCAGACCGGTCGTCACGGTAAACAGAAGATTGGTCGGATCCGACATGCCGGAGATCCATTTCGGATTCTCTCTGATATGCTCGAAATCGACATAAGGCATCATCTCCAGCATGAAGTCTCCACCTTTGGCGCAAAGCACCGCTTTGACCTTGGGATCGATGATCAGCTCATCGAGTTCCTTCGCCCGTTTGCGTGCCGTCGTACTGCGCGCATTGTCGTTTCGTACGCTCGCTGTTTCTTTGATGCTGTAGCCATGGGCTGCCAGCACATTCAGCGATTCCTCATAGTTTTCCAGTTTGTTTCCGGCTCCGGCGCTCGGCGCACAGATGCCGATCAGGTCATTCGATTGTAAAAACGGAGGGTATTTCATAGTTACATTATACAGGAATCAAAAAAGATAAAAAAGTTTGCATTAACGTACTATTTATTCTAAAATAAGAATGCATATTAAATTTGCTAGTAAAGGGGAATTATGACAGGTAAAGTTAAGTGGTTCAACGCCGCTAAAGGTTATGGCTTTATCACCGGTGATGACGGCAAGGAAGTATTCGTTCACTTCTCAGCGATCCAAGTCGATGGTTATAAGACGCTTGATGAAGGCCAGGCCGTTGAATATGAAGTCAAAGACGGCGACAAAGGCGCTCAGGCCTACGACGTCAGAAAAATCGATTAAATAAAAAGAACTGTGAACGTTCTTTTTATTTTATAAACAATAGTATGATTCCCAGAACAAGTTCCAGGATGCCGACGATCAGCGTTTCTTTGATATACCCGCTCTCTTCCCGGATATTGTAACGCATGTCCCGACTGACTTTTTCATACAGGTCGCCGGCAGATCCGACTCTGGCGGCATTCTGCCCGAACATGGTATGTATGAAAGTAAAACTTCCAATGATCGTAAACGCGCCTGCCGCCATCAGGGCATCGCACAGGCGCAAGCCAAGAATGCCGACGCCTGCCCAGGCGATCGCGATTCCTTCAGCGATAGCCAGAATGAATTTCATATAATTGAAGCCGCCCATCCTGTCACCTGCTTTCCAACGATTTGCTGCTGACCGAGAAAGTGAAATACGTATCCGGATAAGGTTCATCCTCCAATGTGAAATGCCACCATTCCTCTGCCAGCGGCTTGAATCCGTGCGCCAGCATCGCTTCCCTGAGGATCATGCGGTTGGCATACTGTTCCTCGGTGATATCCATATAATCCGGATGCGAGAGTTCCCCGAAATAATCGAACGTCCCGCCCATATCGACTTCTTTTTCCGTATTCATATCGAACAGAGTCAGATCGACGGTCGATCCCCTGCTATGCCCGGAATGTTTGTCGATATATCCTAACGGAAACAGGACGTCTTTTTCCAGTTCGGGATAAAAGTACGGTTTCATCCTTGTGTCGTCAAAATCCTGTGCCCAGCGCACGAAATGGTCGACGGCTTTCTGCGGACGGTAGGCATCGTAGATCTTCAGGCGGTAGCCTTTGTCTGCCAGTTCATCGCTGGCCTCCTTTAAAGCCTGTGCCGCTTCTTTCGTCAGGAACGCCAGAGGTTCCTCATAGCCATCGATCCGGTCGCCGATGAAATTGTAGGTGGAATAGTAACGGATCTCCAGGATCACATCAGGTACGACATCGCTGACCAGCACAAAATCACCGGAATCGGAAGACAGTTTCGTTCCGTCTTCCAAATAAGTTGTTTTATCTTCCATCGCTTTCCCTCCGCAGGCAGATAACATGACCGATAAGAGGATCATAATAAAGGCTTTTTTCACTTCGGATGGCCTCCTTCTGTCTTACTAACATTATACCGAATCAAACGTCTTCATAAAAAGAGAGGCCTGTTCCTTTGAACAGGCCTTTCGTTTATTTCGTTTCTTTTATGACATAATTACCGTTATCGACATCCACGGTGATCTTCTTGACATCGTAGTTCTCCAGGATGTATTTCGCTGCCAGCGATTCGATCTCGCGCTGTATGTGACGTTTCATCGGACGCGCCCCATACGTTTCATCAAAACCGCATTCGACGATCTTGTCCAGTGCTTTGTCCGTAACGGTAAGATCGATATCGGATTCCTTTAACCGGTTCTTGAAGATGTTCAGGAACTTCAGGGCAACCTTGCGGATCATTTCCCGATCCAGCGGATTGAAGATGATGATCTCGTCGATTCGGTTGATGAATTCCGGTTTGAAGGTCATCTTGACGATCTCGTCATAGGCTTTCCGCTTCTTTTCCGGATCTTTCTCGAAAGCGAACTCGCTGCCCAGGTTGGATGTCATGATGATGATGGTGTTCTTGAAATCGACCGTCACGCCTTTGGAGTCCGTGATCCTTCCGTCATCCAGGATCTGCAACAGGATGTTGAAGACATCCGGATGGGCTTTTTCGATCTCGTCAAGCAATACGATGGAGTACGGTTTTCTTCTGACGGCTTCGGTGAGCTGTCCGCCTTCCTCGTAGCCCACATAGCCCGGAGGCGCGCCGATCAGCCTTGAAACGCTGAATTTTTCCATATATTCGGACATATCGATACGTACGATCTTGGATTCATCATCGAAGAGCTGTTCCGCCAGCGCTTTGGCGACTTCCGTCTTTCCTACGCCGGTCGGACCCAGGAACAGGAAAGAACCGATCGGACGGTTGACATCGGAGATCTGCGCTTTAGATCGCAGGATCGCATCCGTCACTAGCGTCAGCGCTTCGTCCTGACCGACGACTCGAACCGAAAGCTGGTCCTTCAGTTTCAGCAGCTTTTCCCGTTCGCTGGACATCAGTTTCGAGACATCGATATGGGTCCATTTCGAAACGACTTTGGCGATGCTCTGCTCATCGACGACTTCCGACAGCATCCTTCCTTCGTCTTCTTTTTCGCTCAGCTCTTTCAGCTGTTTCTCCAAAGCAGGAATGGTTTCATACTGCAGTTTGGATGCTTTTTCGTAGTCCGCCCTGTTCTGGGCTTCGGACATTTCCAGCTTGGACCGTTCCAACGTCTCTTTGATCTCCTTGCTTCTCTTGAGATCTTCCTTTTCCTTGGACCATCTTTCTTCCAGAACGTTTCTCTTCTGCTTCAGTTCTTCGAGATCCTGCTCCAGTTCGGCCAGACGTTTTTCCGCTTTCTCGTCTTCTTCTTTCTTAAGGGAGATCTTTTCGATCTCCAGAGTATCGATCCTGCGGCTGATCTCATCGAGCTCCTGCGGCTTGGAGTCCATCTCGACCCTCGTGGAAGCACAAGCTTCATCGATCAGGTCGATGGCCTTATCCGGCAGGAAACGGTCGGAAATATAACGGTCCGACAGCGCTGCCGCGGCAATGATCGCATCATCCTTGATCTGTACCCCATGGTGCGCTTCGAAACGGTCTTTCAGTCCTCTCAGGATCGAGATCGTATCTTCAACGCTCGGTTCGTCGACGCTGACCTTCTGGAATCTGCGTTCCAGAGCGGCATCCTTTTCGATGTACTGGCGGTACTCGTTGAATGTCGTCGCGCCGATGCATCTGAGTTCCCCTCTTGCCAGCATCGGTTTGAGCAGATTGGCCGCATCCATCGCGCCCTCTGTCTTGCCTGCGCCGACCAGGTTATGCAGCTCATCGATGAACAGGATGATCCTGCCATCGGCATTCTCGATCTCTTTCAGAACGGCTTTCAGCCTTTCCTCGAACTCGCCGCGGTATTTCGCTCCCGCGATCAGAGAACCCATATCCAGTTCGATCAGGTCCTTGTCTTTGAGTCCTAAAGGCACATCGTTGTTGAAGATACGCCAGGCCAGTCCTTCGACGATCGCCGTCTTGCCGACGCCCGGTTCGCCGATCAGGACCGGATTGTTTTTGGTCTTGCGGGACAGTATTTCTATGACTCTACGGATCTCGTCATCCCGCCCGATCACCGGATCGATCTTTCCGTTACGGACATCTTCGACCAGATTGCGTCCGTATTTCTTCAAGGGATTGAGATTGTTTTCATCTTGCTGGTTATTGATCATCGTATTCCCCCTTTCTGAAGCATAACGCGCTTCGATATCTTCTTTGGAGAATCCGCAGTATTTGCGTAATTCTTCGCTGACGGATGATTTGTTGAATAGTATGGAAATAAACATATCGAACATCGATATGTATTTGTCCTGACGCTGTCTGGAGCGCTGATAGGCTTCGTTATAGGCTTCCGCGACATAACGGCTGACCGTCGGCTCCGAAACGGAATCCGTGGAAGGAAGCCGGTTCAGATGCGTATTGTTGACCATGATCAGCTTGTTCACATCCGTATGCATGCTTCCGAGAAGTTCCGTAATATCTTCTTCATTGAAGAATACCGAAAGCAGATGCTCGCTGGACAGTTCGGAATGACCGTGTTCCTTGCACAGACTCAACGCATTCATCAGGATCATCTGCAGTTTTTCTGTCATCAGTTCAGGATTCATCGCTCCTCCTTTCTGGCACTTCTATTATCTGAGTGCTAACGTGTCTGTATTATTTAAGTAGGTGTTACCCTACTTAAAGTTCTTTTTGAATTTTTCGAAGACCGATTCTTTCTTGCGGTTTGCCAGTTTCTCGTAGAGTTCTTTTTCTTCTCTAGTGAGTTTCTTGGGGATCTCTACTTCGACCCTGACATACTGGTCTCCCATATTGGATGTCCGCATATCCTTGATTCCGTAGCCTTTCAGTCTCAGCTGCTGACCCGGCTGGGTCCCCGCAGGAATCGTCAGTTCGACATCGCCATAGGCCGTCGGTATATCGACTTTGGTCCCCAGGGTCGCATCGACCGAAGAGATCGGCACGGTGATATAGATATTGTTGCCATCGCGCTGGAAGTGCTTATGCGCTCTTACATTGATCTCGATGTAAAGATCGCCATTCGGTCCGCCGTTCTCGCCGCGCTCGCCATAGCCTTGCAGACGGATCTGCTGGCCAGTATTGATGCCGGCAGGAATGGATACTTCCACCTGTTCCTTGACATTGTTGTAGCCCTGGCCGCCGCAATGCGGACAGATCTTCTTCACATGTCTGCCTGTGCCCCGACAATCCGGGCAGACGGACTGCTGAGAGAAGACGCCGAACGCGGTCCTTGACTGTCTCATGACTCTGCCCGAGCCTCTGCAGGTCGGACAGGTCTCGAGATCCGCTTTCGTCGCGGCGCCCGTTCCGTCACAGTATGTGCACATCTTGTCGACGCTGATATTGATCAGCTTGTCGACCCCATGGACCGCATCCAGGAAATCGATGTCCATCGACATGTAACGGTTGTCGCCTTTGATCGGTCCGGTCCTCCGGGAAGAGGACCTGGAACCGAAATTGAATCCGGAGAAACCGCCTCCCATACCTCCCATGAACTCCGAGAAGATATCGGAAAGGTCATCCATATTCATACCGCCGAATCCCTGAGAGAATCCGTCCTGCGCAAATCCATCCATGCCCGCATGACCGAACTGGTCATAGGTGGCTTTCTTCTGCGGGTCAGAGAGGACCTCGTAGGCTTCGTTGATCTCTTTGAATTTCGCTTCGGCATCCGGCGCTTTATTGATATCAGGATGATACTGCTTGGCCAACTTGCGATAAGCCTTTTTGATCTCATCTTCACTGGCTCCCTTGGACAAGCCTAACACTTCGTAGTAGTCACGTTTGTTGGCCATGATACCTCCTTTCTTCAGTTATTACTGCTTCGTCTTGAAATCCGCATCCACGACATCGTCGTTGCCGTTCGCGGAATTATTGTTTGTGAAATTGCTGTAGTCAGGACCGGCCTGGCTGTTCTGCTGCTGGTACATGGCTTCCGCCATCGCCTGCGCCGCTTTCTCAAGCTCGTCGAGCTTATTCTTCAGATGATCGTAGTCATTCTCATCGATCGCTTTCTGCAGTTCGTCTCTTAAGGCCTTGACCTGCGCTTTCTGATCTTCCGTGACATTCGGATTTTCAGCTTCCAGCTGCTGATCGATCTGAGCAATGAAGCTTTCCGCTTTGTTTTTCAGCTCGATCTCTTCTCTTCTCTTGTCATCGGCTTCCTTGTTTTCTTCGGCTTCTCTGACCATCTTGTCGATTTCCGCATCAGACAATCCGGAAGAATTGGTGATCGTGATCTCCTGTTTCTTGTTCGTGCCTTTATCCAAAGCGGAAACATGGACGATACCGTTGACATCGATATCGAAGGTGACTTCGATCTGCGGAATGCCTCTTCTGGCCGGTGCGATACCTGTCAGCTGGAAGTTTCCTAACGTCTTATTATCTGCCGCCATCGGTCTTTCACCCTGCAGCACATGGATATCGACGGCAGGCTGGTTGTCGGCAGCCGTCGAGAAGATCTGTGATTTCTGGGTAGGAATCGTCGTGTTCCTCGGAATCAGGACAGTCATGACACCGCCCAGGGTCTCGATACCCAGTGACAGCGGTGTGACATCCAGCAGCAATACGTCATTCGGGTTGTTTCCGCTTAAGATCGCGCCCTGGATCGCTGCACCCATCGCAACGACTTCATCCGGGTTGACCGAACGGTTCGGCTCTTTGCCTAATTCCGCTTTGACCGCTTCCTGGACGGAAAGCATTCTTGTCGAACCGCCGACCAGCAGCACTTCATCGATATCGCTCGGATTCAGGCCGGAGTCTTTCAGCGCCTGTCTGACCGGTCCGACCGTTCTGTCGACCAGATGCTTGGTCATCTTATCGAAATTCGCTCTGGTCAGATCCATTTCCAGATGCAGCGGTCCTGTTTCGTCTGCGGAAATAAACGGCAGTGAAATATGGGACTGTACCATGGAACTCAGATCTTTCTTGGCTTTTTCAGCTGCTTCCTTCAATCTCTGCAGCGCCATGCGGTCTGCAGACAGATCGATGCCGTGATGTTCCTTCTTGAAGTTGTCTACCATCCAGTCGACGACCACATTATCGAAATCATCGCCGCCCAGATGGTTGTCGCCGGCGGTAGCCAGGACTTCGAAAGTGCCGTCCGCCAGATCCAGGATGGAAACATCGAAGGTGCCGCCGCCCAGGTCGAAGACCAGGACTTTCTGTTCCTTGTCGGTCTTATCGATACCGAATGCCAATGCGGCAGCTGTCGGTTCGTTGATGATCCTCTCGACCTCGAAACCGGCGATCTTTCCTGCATCCTTGGTTGCCTGTCTCTGGGCATCGTTGAAGTATGCCGGAACGGTAATGACCGCTTTATTAACTTTTTCGCCAAGATAATCTTCCGCATATTTCTTCATATACTGCAGGATCATTGCGGAGATCTCCTGCGGCGTATAATCCTTATTATTGACATGGACCTTCTCTGTCGAACCCATCTTTCTCTTGATCGATGAAACAGAGTCTTTATTCGTTACGACCTGTCTCTTGGCCGCATCGCCGACGATGATCTCGCCATCTTTGAATGCGACGACGGAAGGAGTGGTCCTGTTTCCTTCAGGATTGGTGATGACTTTCACATCGTTGCCTTCCATGATGGAAACGCAAGAATTCGTCGTACCTAAATCGATTCCAATAATTTTTTCTTTCATTTTCTCTTCCTCCTTATTCGCTAACTTTGACCATAGCAGGTCTTAAAATGCGATCTTTCAATACATATCCTTTCTGTAAAACCGCAATGACGATGCCCGATTCCGTCTCTTCGACTTTCTCCTGCAGGATCGCCTGCGCCTGATTCGGATCGTAAGGCTTGTTCAGGCAGTCGATCTCTTCGACGCCTTCTTTCTTCAAGGCATTGACCAGCTGATCGTAGGTCATCTCTACGCCTTTCTTGAATGCCTCATCCTCAGGGCTGACTTCCGTCGCCATCGCACGCTCCAGATTATCCAGCACCGGCAGGATCTCTTTGGCGAAATCCTGGATCCGATATTTCCTGACCTGTTCCGCTTCACTGTTCAGCCGCTTCTTCAGATTTTCCGTATCGGCATAGGCCCTGGCATAATCGTTCTTCAGTTTATCGATCTGCTGATTCAACCGGGCGATCTCGTCTTCTTCGTTGATATCTTCGACGATCTCCTCGATGTCATCCGCAGTTTCGGTCGTTTCTTGTGTCGTTTCTGCGACGTTTTCCTCTATTTTCTTATCTTCTTTTTTGGCCATATCCTATCCTTTCTGATTAAACATGTCTTCGATCTCCCGGCAGAGGAAATCCAGCAGACTGACGACCCGGCTGTATTCCATCCTGCGCGGTCCTACGACCATCAGACGGGCATTGTCCTCAGGATTGGAGGATAAACGGATCTCATTCGAGACGATCGCGATATCATCCTTCCAGACCAGTTCCGTGCCCCGCGGCGTGACTGCGACCACTTCCGTCCCGGAACTCTGACGATCGACCAGGCTTCGGAAGAGCTTGGAATCATCGAAGAATTTCGTGAGTTCCTTCAGTTTCTCGATATCCGCATATTCCGGCTGATACATCATGTTGCTGCTGCCTTCGAAGTACAGCGTTTCGGAAGCGAACTTCACGAAGGCGCCTGCAAAAGCGTTATACAACATCTCGAAGCGCTGCACGGACTTGGTCAGTATCGGTTTCAGCGATTCCAGCCGTTCCGGCAGTTCGGGGATCGGCGTCCCCTTCAGACGGTCGTTCAGGATATCCGTACAAGTCTCGATATCATCGATCGTGACCTCATCCTGGAAGTTGAACGTCTTGTTTTCGGTGTGACCGGTATCCGTGATGAATACGCATACCGCGGTCTTGGGATCGATCTGGAACACCTTGATATGTTCCAGCGTCTGATTCTTGGCATCCGGTCCCAGCATGCCGCTGGCTAGATTCGTCATTTCCGATACGATCTTGCAGGATTCTTTGATCGCATCTTCGATATTCGCCGAACGGCGGTCGAAGATATTGGCTAAAGCATATCTGACTTCGTCGTCCATATCCTTCTTCAAAAGGTGTTCGCAATAATACTGGTAACCCTTGTTCGAAGGAATGCGCCCTGCCGAAGTGTGAGGCTTCTCCAGATAGCCCATCGACTCAAGCGTCGCCATATCGTTACGGATCGTCGCGCTGGAATAAGGCAGATCATATTTGTCGACCAGCGTTTTGGAACCCACCGGCTCTGCCGTAGCTACGAATTCATCTACGATCGCTTTCAGGATATCTACCATTCTTTGCGTCAATGCCATAGCCTCACCTCCTTTAGCACTCTAAATTGCCTACTGCTAATATACACCCATTCGTTAGCACTGTCAATAGAATAGTGCTAAATATCTGCCATACGAAAATGATATTTATGTGCAAGAGAAAATAAGCACCTCATATCATCGAAACCCCCTTATCTGCTTGCGGAACGATAGATAGAAACACAATAAAAAAAGATATGCCGATGGAAGGCATATCATTCAGGCATCAATACTACCTGTATAATTTCTTGCTGACCTCGTCGAGGATCTCCTCAGGGATATAAGGACTGATATCGCCATTGAAGGATGCGATCTCTTTGGCGATCGAGGATGACAGGAAGGACAGCTCCGGTTTGGCGACGAAGAAGATCGTTTCGATATCTTCATCCAGCTTCATGTTGGCGGTGGCCAGAGCCAGTTCCGATTCATAGTCGGAAACGGCGCGGATTCCTCTGACGATGACCTTGCATCCCAGCCCCTTGGCCATCGCGACAGTCAGGCCGCTGCCAACGATCGCTTCGACATTCGGCAGATCCGCCGTACACTTCTCGATCAGTTCCTTTCTTTCTTCATCCGTAAACGTGCAATGTTTGCTGCGATTCTCCATGACCGCGACATACAGCTTGTCATAGATCCTGCTGGCCCGGCGGATCACATCGAGATGCCCGACCGTGATCGGATCAAACGTACCGGGATAAATGGCTTTGGTCATTGTTCTTCTTCCTTTCGATAATATAAGAGTTTATTGATCCCATATCTTCTTTCTTTGAAGCAGATATATCCGGGATAGGCAGGCAGCTGGGTGTCCTTGCGGACTTCCACAATCATTATACCTTTTTTCTTGAGTACGTTATATTCACGGACCAGTCCGAATACGTTGTCATATTCCTGAAACGCATATGGAGGATCCGCATAGATGTAATCGAATTGAGCATCCTTCAGTTCCCTGAGACAGGCTTCATACTCCAGATTCAGGACACGACGATTTTCTCTGACTTTTTCCAGATTGTCGCAGATGATCTTTACCGCATCTCTATTATGGTCGTTGAATACGACATCGGCAGCGCCGCGGGACAGCGCTTCGATCCCGATGGCTCCCGATCCGGCAAAAAGATCCAGAAAACGCGTTTCATTATGAACGGTGATGCTTGAAAACAGTGCTTCCCGCACCATGTCCCTGGTCGGACGGGTGATCTCGTCGCCCTCCAGGGTCTTCAGATTCGTTTTCTTGTACTTCCCTGCGACGATCCTCATTTCCGGAACGACCTTTTCATTTCATTCTGCGCCAGCGCCAGCGCTATCAGGGAAGCCAGCAAAGAAGAGCCGCCCGAGCTGACCATCAGCAGCGGTACGCCGGTCAGCGGAATCAGACCGGAAACGCCGCCGATGTTCAGGATGAAATGGACGGTGAAATAAGTGAATACGCCCAGCAGAACGATCTTTGAAGACAGACGTTCCGTCCTGAAAGAAGCGTTCATGATGGGTATCAGCAGACATCCGTACAGAATCAGGAACAGAACAAAGCCAAGGATCCCGGTTTCTTCGACAATGACCGGAAGAATGAAGTCGTTGTCCGGATTCGGGAAATTCATATATTTATGGATGGAGTTTCCGTAACCGAGACCGGTCAATCCGCCATTGGCGAAACTGACCAGCGACATGATCAGGTGATAGCCGTTGTCATACTGGTAGAGGAACGGATCGGCCGCCGCCAGAAAACGGGCGACCATATAACTATCCGCATGTTTCTTGAGAAACGCGGTAAACGGCGGAGACATCACCACGGCAACACCGACGATCGCGATCAGGATCCCCACGAACATGATCGCCTGGGCCTTCCGCAGTTCCTTATGTCCCGGGATCAGCATCATGCAGTAGCAGATCACGAACAGCACGACCGCCGAACCCAGGTCGCGCTGCACCACAAGGATGATGCCGCAATAGATGGCCGCAGCCCACGCATAGGTCTTGAAACAATCCAGGTTCTTCTCTCCCCGATCCACCGACAGCAGTTTCCCTGCCAGAGCGATCATCAGGACCTTCGCAAACTCCGAAGGCTGTATCGTAAACAGCGGACCGAAGCGGATCCAGGCATAGGCGCCATTGGTCTGTCCGAAAAAGCGGCAGGCGATCAGACCCGCCAGAACCGCCAGATAGGCGCCCCAGAACAGATAGGTCCGGAAACGGTAGACCGGAATCCATAGAAACAACGCATAGACGATCATGCCGATCAGCGCATATGCGCTCTGCCTGATGATCATTTTCGTCAGATACTGCGTATCTCCTGCGCCGTTTCCCATTTCCGCCGAAACCACCATGAGCGAACCCAAAACCACCGTAAGGATAGCGGCGACCGTAATGATCCTGTAGCCGATCAGCATATTCTTTTTTTGCATAAAATAATTTTATCATAGGAAATGTGATAGAATAATGGTGTTATGTTGATTAATAATGACACAATAATCAAAGACGATGACCCGCGCATCAGGATGAGATCGGAAGATGTCCCTTTTCCGGTTCCGGAAGAAGACAGAAAGCTTCTGACGGAAATGATGGAATATGTCGATAAATCGACCAATGAAGAAATCGCGGAAGCAGAGAATCTGCGGGCTGCCGTAGGCATCAGCGCCATACAGCTTGGCGTTCCGAAAAAACTGACGGCGGTCATCATCAAGGATGACGAAGGAAACAAAGTCTGCGAATACGCCCTGGTCAATCCCAAGATCGTTTCCCAGTCCGTGGAAAAGGCCTATCTTGAGTCCGGAGAGGGCTGTCTTTCCGTGGAAGCCGAACATCAGGGCTATGTCTACCGTTCCGCCCGGGTCAAAGTCAAGGCGTACGATCTACTGAAAGAAGACTACATCGAAATCAAAGCCGAGGATTATCTTGCCATCGTTCTTCAGCATGAACTGGACCACTTCAAAGGCATTCTCTTCTATGACCGCATCGATCCGAACGATCCGTTCCGTAAGGAAGACAATGCCCATCCGATTGAATAATCGATTTGATTCATTTACAATGATTGTTAGATAAACAGAACAATATAATTCAGTTTATGGAGGTTATATGAAAATAAACAATACCGCCTTCAGTCCATCGGAGGCTTCTTCTTCCTATGGCTACAATGGCGCCAATTACGACGTGAAAAACGATACCCTGGTCTACGCCCTGGGCGGTTTAGGCGAGGTAGGTAAGAATATGTACTGCTTCGAACATGACGATGAGATCATCATCATCGATGCAGGAATCAAGTTTCCGGATGATGAACTTCTGGGGATCGACTATGTCATTCCCGACTATACCCATCTGATCAAGAATAAGGATAAAATAAAGGCTCTGATCATCACGCACGGCCATGAGGATCATATCGGAGGCATTCCTTTCTTTCTGCTTTCCTGCCCGGTCAAGAATATCTATGCGCCGCGCTTCGCCAAAGCGCTGATCGAAAAAAAGCTGCAGGAGCGCAAGAAGCTCGCTTCGACGCAAGTCATTGAAATCAACGACGATTCCGCGATACAGACCAAGCATTTCCGTATCGGCTTCTTTAACACGATCCACTCGATCCCTGATTCTCTGGGTGTCCTGATCAATACGCCGAACGGCAGAGTCGTCGAAACCGGCGACTTCAAGTTCGACCTGACACCGGTAGGACAGAATTCCGACTATCAGAAAATGGCCTATATCGGCGCGGCGGGCGTGACCCTGCTGATGTCGGACTCGACCAATGCCGAAGTCGACGGCTTCTCCATTTCCGAACGGCAGGTCGCTGCCGCGATCAACGATATCATGCGCAAGACGACCGGAAGGATCCTGATCTCCACGTTCGCGTCGAATGTCAACCGTCTGGCTCAGATCATCAAGGCAGCCAAAAACAACGGCCGGAAAGTGCTGGTACTGGGAAGATCCATGGAAAATGTCGTCGAGATCGGCCAGAACATGAAATTCATCGATGTACCGGAAGATACCTTCATCTCCCAGGAACTGGTCAACCAGTATCCTCC
>CADBPB010000150.1 GCA_902796525.1 uncultured Erysipelotrichaceae bacterium
AACTTAAACGACGCTCTCCAGAAAATCAGATAAAGCAGGTGCGTAATGAAATTTGATACATTAGTTCAACCGTATTCAAATAGTCGTTACTCCCTCTTTGCCAGAAATGGAATGATTTGCAGCAGTTCACCGCTTGCTTCCGCTGCCGGGTTGGAAATCCTGGCGAAAGGAGGCAATGCGGTGGACGCCGCTGTTGCGACAGCGGCAACGCTGGCAGTGACCGAACCCACCAGCAATGGCCTGGGTTCGGATGCCTTTGCGATCGTCTGGATGAAAGATAAGCTTTATGGGCTGAACGCTTCCGGGAGAGCGCCGAAAGAGATTTCGATCGATAAGGTCAAGGCCTTAGGATACGATGCGATCCCGAAACGCGGCTGGATCCCGGTGATGGTTCCGGGCGCGCCAAAAGCCTGGGCTTCTCTGATCGGACGTTTTGGCAATCTTTCCCTTCCGGAGGTGCTGGCTCCTGCGATCCGTTATGCGCAGGATGGCTATCCGGTTTCTGCCGTGCTTTCTTATCTCTGGAACAAGTATGTGACAAGAGGACTGAAAGAATACGAAGGAAAAGCGGAATTCAGCGAATGGATACGGCTCTTCGCCAAAGAAGGGGAAGCCCCTTCGGCAGGCGATATCGTGCGTTTCCCTGATATGGCGAAATCGCTGAAGCTGATTGCCAATACGGATGCCAAAGCATTCTACGAAGGAGAGATCGCCAGAAAGATCATCGAACAATCGCAAAGGGATGGCGGCTTTTTCACATTGGAAGATCTCCGTGATTATGACGTGGATTGGGTCGATCCGATCAGCGTCAATTACCGCGGATACGACGTGTGGGAGATTCCGCCGAACGGACAAGGCATCGTGACACTGATTGCCTTGAATATCCTTAAGAATTTTACATTTGACAAGAAGGAATGTCTTGATACGTATCACAAGCAGTTCGAAGCGATCAAGATCGCTTTTGCCGATGCGCAGAAGTTCGTTACCGATCCGCAAGAAATGACGGTCGATTATCATGGCTTCTTACAGGAGGACTATGGAAAATACAGAGCGTCGATGATCGGTGATACGGCGAAATCCTATGAAGGAACCGATCCATCCAGCTGTGGCACGGTTTATCTGTGCACGGCAGACAAAGACGGGAATATGGTATCCTATATCCAGAGCAACTATATGGATTTCGGTTCAGGAATCGTCATCGAGGATTATGGCGTATCGCTGCAGAATCGAGGCTATGATTTCTCGCTGGATCCCAAAGCCGCGAACGTCCTGAAACCGGGAAAGAAGTCGTACCACACGATCATCCCCGGCTTCCTGACGAAAGACGGAAAGGCCGTAGGACCGTTCGGGGTCATGGGCGGATACATGCAGCCGCAGGGTCATCTTCAGGTATTGATGAATCTGATCGATTTCGGACTCAATCCCCAGATGGCGCTGGATGCACCGAGATGGCAATGGACTCATGGCATGGATTTCACCGTCGAACCGCGTTTCGATCCGCAGATGGTCGAAGACTTGCGGAAACGGGGGCATCCTGTCACGGTTTCGGAAAACTACTATTCCTACGGACGGGGTCAGATCATCTGGCGTCTGGAGAATGGCACCTATGTCGGAGCGACCGAATCAAGGACCGATTCCAATATTGCCTGTTACTAAGAAGAACGAGGGTTATTTATGTTCAAAAAAGCCTGGCTACTGTTTATCAACACCTTCACGATATCCATGACCGCCAATTCCGGTTATGCGATGCTAGGTGTCATCAAGAACCGTTTCGTCGACAAGTACGGCTGGTTCAGCAAAGAAGAAATGGAAGACTATATCGCCCTGGCGCAAAGCTGTCCGGGGCCGGTCGCCTGTTCCTCGACGATGATCATCGGCTATCGCAGCTGCGGTCTTTTAGGCGCGTTTGCTGCGGTTCTTGGCGTCATCATCCCGCCGTTCATCATGATGATCCTGGTAACGATGTTCTATACGTTCATCTCCACGAATGCCTATGTCAGGATCTTCATCACCGGCATGCAGGCAGGGGTCTGCGCGATGCTGCTGGACGTCGTTCTGGGTTTGTTTAATGGCGTGAAGAAGATGAATCATCTCTTCTACTACATCATGGTGCTGCTGTCTTTCCTCTATGTGAGACTGACGAAGTATTCGATCTTCTATCTGGCGCTGATCTGTATCGGTGTAGCTATTGTCAAGACGCTGCTGATCAAAAGAAAGGCGGATGAAGCGTTATGATCTCGATCCTGGCTATTTTCCTGAATTTCTTAAAAATCGGCTTGTTTGCGTTTGGCGGAGCCTATGCGGTCATTCCTTTGATCGAGGAACAGATGGTGACCAATACCGGCTGGATGACATTCGAAGAATTCTCCGATCTGGTCGCGATCGATGAACTGACCCCGGGTCCGATCATCATCAATTCTTCCACTTTCATCGGCATGAAACTGGGAGGTGTGCCGGGAGCCCTTGCAGCCACGCTGGCTTGCGTGATTCCCGGAGCAATCATCGCTTTGACGCTGGTCTATCTCTATGGCAAATACAAGGAGATCCCGGTCATTTCGGAAGCGATCCGCGTGCTCAAATGCATGTCGGTAGCGCTGATCTTCTCTGTGCTGCTGAAGATGTTCCTGAACGCGGTATTCCCGCAGGGTCTGAATGAACTGACTTCGATCAATATCCCATCTTTGCTGATGGTGATCGCCAGTTTCTATGTCTTGAAAAAATACAAAACGAACCCGCTCTATGTGATGCTGGTATGCGGAACGCTGAACCTGCTGATCTCGTTCCTGCCGTTCTAAGAAAAGAAAAAAGAATATGAAAACTGCTGCGCGATGCAGCAGTTTTTGTTATCGATGGGATGCCAGATACATGAGGATCAGGAAACTGCCTGAGAACAGCAGTCCGATCCCGCAGAGGATCAGTCCGGCTTTGCAGTCTTTATCTCCTTTTCTGTAACCGATATAGGCAAGGATGATGCCGAATAGATCCAGCAGGACCCACAATGGTTCCAGTTCATATACCAGCACGCACAGGCTCAGCGTGATCACGCCGATGATGAAAGTGAATTTTGCCACTAAAGGATCCCTTCTTTCTTGAAATAGGTGAGCAGTTCTTCTGTATCAATAAACAGATGAGCGGCGATCCCGAGCTGTTTTGCCGCTTCGATATTGGCAGGAACGTCATCAATAAACATCGATTCCATTGCTTTCAGGTCATAACGATCCAGTAGGATCTCATAGATCTTCGGATCAGGTTTGATGCATTTTTCGAAAGCAGAAACCACGACGCCATCGAAACAGGAGGAACAGCGGATCTCAGGCCAGTACAGTCTCTGGCTGGCTGGAGCGTTGGACAGCAGATAGATCCGATAGCCTTTTTCTTTTAGGGTGAAAACCAGTTCATCGATTCCCTCGACCGGGATCAATGAATCGTGCCAATGAAACAGCAGACGTTCGGCGACAGGAAGTAAATGTGCAGGGATGTTTGCTTTGATCCTTTGAAACATTTCCTCCTCGCCATAGAGACCAAGATCCATCTCTTTCCAGCAGGGCGAGTAAAAGACCTCTCTTAAGAGGAGCTCACGATCTGCCGGATCAGTGACTTTCTCCCGGTCAAGAAAAAGCGGCGGATCGAATTCGAGCAGGACATCGCCCATGTCAAAAACGATATTGCGTATCATGATTTCATCTTATCAGGAAGATAAAAAAACCGCCACTTTCAAGTGGCGGTAAATCTTTTTGGTCTGATTAGAGAATCTTATCCAGCCAACCCAGACAAAGTTTTGCCCAGCTGGCAACGGATGGAATATCCATCGCCAGGTCGTTGTGGCCATCAGCTAGCGCCAAGCCATGGACGCCTTCCGGATACAGATGCATCTCGAAAGGAATGCCCTTGGCAGTCAGTGCCTGTCCCAAGGTGAAGGAATTGCGCGGATCATCGCTGTTGGTCTGCCAGATGAAGAATGGCGGTGTTTCTCTTGTTATGTTAACTTCCGGTGCAAAGTAGATCAGTTCTTCCTTATTGCCGACAAAAGGATTTCTCGTGAAATCTGCAAACGGATCAGCGAAGAATCCTCCTGGCAATCCGGCAAAG
>CADBPB010000151.1 GCA_902796525.1 uncultured Erysipelotrichaceae bacterium
CTGAAGAATATCGATCTGGATCTCCCGCGTAATAAGATGATTGTAATGACCGGTCTTTCGGGTTCAGGAAAGACTTCTTTGGCGTTCGATACGATCTATGCCGAAGGGCAGCGCCGCTATGTCGAATCGCTGTCAAGCTATGCCAGGCAGTTCCTGGGCGGCGTAGAGAAGCCGGATGTCGATCTGATCGAAGGTCTGTCTCCGGCGATCGCGATCGATCAGAAGACCACCTCCAACAATCCCCGTTCGACCGTGGCAACGATCACGGAGATCTACGACTATCTGCGACTGCTTTATGCCAGATGCGGGATCGCCTACTGTCCGAACCACAACGAACCGATTGAGCCGATGACTGTATCCGGCATGGTGCGGACGATCATGACCTTTCCGGATAATGAGAGGATGGAGATCCTGGCGGATGTCGTCAGAAACAAGAAGGGGACGTTCAAGGATCTTTTCGATAAACTGAAGAAAGACGGCTATATCCGTCTGTATGTGGATGATGAACTTTATGATATCGAAAGCGTTCCCGAACTGGACAAGAACAAGCGCCATAATATCGAAGTCGTGGTCGACCGCATCGTCAAGAAGCCGGGCATCGAAACAAGACTGAATGATTCTTTGGAGATCGCTCTGGGCTTAAGCGATGGGACATGCATGATCTCCCATGGAGGAAAGAAGGATCTGTTCTCTTCCCATCACGCCTGCCCGAAGTGCGGCTTTACCGTTCCGACTCTGGAACCGCGTCTGTTTTCGTTTAACAGTCCGTTGGGGGCCTGCGACGAATGTAAAGGCCTTGGCGTGACCATGTCGGTGGATCTGGATTATCTGATGCCTGACCGCAGCAAATCGATCGCGGAAGGCGGGATCCGCTACTATAAGAATATCTATGGCACAAATAATCTGGAGTGGCAGAACTTTTCAAAACTGCTGGATCATTACAAGATTTCCGAACACAAGCCGCTGAAAGACTTTACGGAAAGAGAAATGAATCTGATCCTCTACGGTTCGGATGAAGAAATCAAATATACCGTGACCTCGACCGGCGGTACCACTTACAACAAGTACGGCTACATCGAAGGAGTCAAGACGCTGATCGAACGACGTTTTGCGGAGACGCAGTCCAAGTTCGGCAAAGAATACTACGGTTCTTTCATGGTGGAATCGGAATGCAAGAAATGTCACGGCGACCGTCTGAATGAGAAAGTCTTATCGGTTAGAGTTGGCGAGCGAAACATCGCGGATTTTACCAAGATGTCGATCCTTCAGGCAAAAGAATATCTGGAAGATCTCGAGCTCGATCCGATGCGTAAGGAGATCGCTACGACTCTTTTAAACGAACTGGCAAGCCGTTTCCGTTTCCTGAATGATGTGGGACTGGATTATCTGACGCTGGATCGTACTGCCGGATCCTTGTCCGGTGGCGAGGCGCAAAGGATACGTCTGGCGACCCAGATCGGTTCGGCACTGACCGGCGTGCTCTATGTCCTGGATGAACCGTCCATCGGTCTGCATCAGAAGGACAACGCCAAACTGATCGATACCTTGAAACGGATGAGAGATCTGGATAATACGGTCATCATCGTCGAACATGACGCGGAAACGATGCTGGCGGCGGATCATATCGTCGATATCGGGCCGGGTGCAGGTAAGGATGGCGGAGAAGTCGTCTTTTCAGGAACGCCTGAGGAGATCCTCAAGGATGAAAAGTCCATCACAGGACAGTATCTTTCGTTCCGCAAACAGATTCCGATTCCAACCGAACGAAGAAAAGGCAATGGCAAGTATCTGAAACTGATCGGCTGCCAGGAAAACAACCTGAAGAATTTCGATGTCTCCTTCCCGTTAGGCAGATTCATCTGCGTGACCGGTGTTTCCGGTTCGGGGAAATCGTCACTGGTCATTGAGACGATGACTAAAGCGGTCATGAAATCGCTGGATCGCGTCAGGATCAGACCGGGAAAGGTCGACAAAGTGGAAGGTTTGAAAAACATCGACAAGATCGTCTATATCACCCAGGATCCGATCGGACGCACGCCGCGAAGCAACCCAGCGACCTATACAGGCGTCTTCGATGATATCCGGGATCTATACGCCTCCACGCCTGATTCCAAGGAACGCGGTTATTCCAAATCGCGATATTCGTTCAATGTGCCGGGCGGACGCTGCGAAGCCTGCCAGGGCGATGGCGTCAAACGGATCTCGATGCTGTTTATCCCGGATGTCTATGTGGAATGCGAGGAATGCCGGGGGCGCCGCTATAACCGGGAGACTCTGGAAGTGCGCTACCGCGGCAAGAACATCTATGATGTGTTGAAGATGCCGGTCAAAGAAGCGCTGGATTTCTTCAAGAATCATAAACGCATCAAAGACAAGCTGCAGGTCCTTTATGATGTGGGACTTGGCTATATCGAACTGGGACAGTCGGCAACGACGCTGTCCGGCGGCGAGGCGCAGCGGGTCAAGCTGGCATCGGAACTGCAGAAGAAACCGACCGGCAAGACGATGTTCGTGCTGGATGAACCGACCACCGGTCTGCATATGGATGATGTCCATAAGCTGATCATGATCATCGACCGGATCGTGGATAATGGCGATACCGTGGTGGTGATCGAACACAACCTGGATGTGATCAAATGCGCGGACTATATCATCGATCTGGGACCGGACGGCGGTGACAAGGGCGGCGAACTGGTCGCCTGCGGTACGCCGGAAGAAGTGGCCGAAGTCCCGAATTCTTATACCGGAGAATATCTGAAGAAAGTGCTAGGTGAGAAAAATGGCAAATGAAGAACTGAACAAGCGTGTCTATGTGCGCCAGCTGAAAGAGTATTTCGATCTGGAACAGCTTTCAGGGGATGACAGTTCCCTGGACCGCTGGATCATCGCGCCGGATGTCAACCGTCCGGGTCTGGAACTGTCCGGCTATCTGGAATCCAACGACCTGAAGCGCGTGGTCATCCTGGGCACGAAGGAATGCGAGTATATGAGCAAGCTGGACCAGGGGACTCAGCGTTCCCGTTTCGAGATCATCACCGATTCCTACACGCCATGCATCATCGTTTCCGAAGGCTTCAGTCCGATGGATTCGCTGATCTGGCTGGCTAACGAAAAGAACTTCCCGGTCTTCCGTTACGAAGGAAAGACCTATCAGCTGATGGTCGATCTGGTTTCTTATCTTTCGGAACAGCTGGCGGCCACCGATACCTTGCATGGCGTCATGATGAATATCTATGGCAGGGGAGTCATGATCACCGGAAAGTCCGGGATAGGCAAATCCGAACTGGCGCTGGACCTGATCAACCGGGGACACATGCTGGTGGCAGACGACTGCATCGAAGTGACCCGGGTCCATACCAGCATCTTCTGTCAGGCGCCGCAGATGCTCAAGCGCATGCTGGAGATCCGCGGTCTCGGGATCGTGGATGTGACCAGGATGTTCGGGGCAAATGCCTTTCTGAACCGCTGCAATCTGGATTTCGTCATCCAGCTGGTCAAACAGGACGAGAAGGTCGAAATGGACCGTCTGAATCCGATCAACCGGACCAAAGATGTTCTGGGTCTGGAAAAACCGATGCTGGTGATTCCGATCACCGAAGGCAAATCTCTGTCCGTCATCGTAGAAGCGGCGGTATCCAACTATCTGCTAAAAAGACTGGGCTACGATTCGAATGAAAAATTCAAGCAGGAATATCGCGAATCACTGATTCGTAAAGGAGAACAAAGCAATGATTAGTTTCTTTCCCGATCCTCAGACATTCGTCGCTTTCCGTATCGGCAGCATCGCTTTGGATATCCGCTGGTATGCGGTACTGATCCTGATCGGTGCGGCGATCGCTTATGTCGTTTCCAAACGTTTTGCGCAGAAGAGCAGGTACATCGATATGGCTTATTTCGATGACCTGTTCATCTATACGCTGTGGGTCGGCATCATGGGTGCCAGGCTGTGGTTCTGCGTATTTTATAATTTCTCATATTATCTGGCTCATCCATTGGAAATCATCCGGGTCTGGGATGGCGGGCTGGCGATACAGGGCGGACTGGTTTTCGGGGCTTTGTTTGCCTACTGGTTCGTCCGTCGGAAGCACTATCCGTTCATGAAGATCCTGGATATCGTACTGCCGAACGTCCTGATCGGGCAGGCAACCGGTCGCTGGGGCAATTTCGTCAATCAGGAATGCCATGGCGGGGAAGTCGCGGAAAGCTATTTCGACGGCGTCCTTTCTTTTCTGAAAGAGGGCATGCATATCGATGGCCATTACTACGAACCGCTGTTCTTTTACGAATCCGTGCTATGTTTCACGGGCTGGATCCTGATCAGTTTCGTCTTGCGCAAGTACCAGAACAAGCGCGGCGATCTGGCCTATGCCTACCTGATGTGGTACGGGGTCGGCCGTTTCTTTATCGAAGCAAGAAGGACGGACTCTCTGTATATCGGCAATCTCAAGATGGCTCAGCTGACTTCCCTGGTATTCGTCATCATCGGCGTACTCGGCTATCTCGGCATTCTGGACAGATGGTTCAAGAAGAAGAAACCGACGGTTCTCTTTGACTTCGACGGCACGCTGATGGATACGCGTGAAAGCATTTTCGAAGCATTCAAAGCGCTGTTCGAGAAGTATTCCGATCTGTCCAAGTTCACGCCGGAAGTCCGGCAGGAAGTCATCGGACCGGCGCTCAAGGATGTCTTCCCGAAGTATTTTCCTGGAATCGACTATGATACCCTGTATGCGGACTATCATAAGCGTCAGCTTGAAGTCCGACCAACGACGACGCATATGATGCCACATGCAAAAGAAGTGCTGCAGTATCTTCATGAAAACGGATACAAAGTCGGTATCATCTCGACAAGAACCAACGAAGGGATACGGGAACTGCTGCAGATGTTCGATGCGGAGAAGTATGTCGATGATATCTGCGGGCTGCGCGATGTCGAGAAACTGAAACCGGATCCGGAAGGGATCTTCAAGCTGATCAACAATAATTCCTGGAACAAGGACTGTATCCTGGTAGGCGATTCCAAGATGGATATCCAGTGCGGACTGAATTATGGAGCCTATACGGTGGCTTATCTGTCCGATCCGGAACGCAGCCAGGAACTGTCTGAGCTGGCGAACGAAGCGATCACAGATCATGAAGATTTGCTTCCTATTTTGGAGAAAGACATCAGTTTTACCTACGATAAACGATAAACAATAAAAGATCTCATTCTCTGCTGAAGTTCGGCAGAAAATGAGATCTTTTTTAGGAAATCGGCTTTTTCCCTTTCAATATCAGGAGATTAAAGTATAATAAGAAACAGAAAACAGGAGGTCGTTTTTATGGTAACGGTATTAGATCACCCGCTGATCACACACAAACTGGCAATCATGCGCGATGAAAACACAGGACACAAGGATTTCAGAGAAAACCTCAATGAGATCGCTTCCCTGATGGCTTATGAAGTCTGCCGCGATCTGCCGCTGAGAGATCTTCACATCACGACGCCGATGGGACCGTGCGATACGAAAGAACTGGATACGGAAGTGATCCTGGTTCCGATCCTGCGGGCAGGCATGGGCCTGGTCGATGGTATCATGGACCTGATCCCTACGGCAAAGATCGGCTTTATCGGTCTCTACCGGGATGAAAAGACGCTGGAACCGGTCGAATACTTCGCTAAATTTCCGAAAGAACTGACGGAAGGCATCGTACTGGTGCTGGACCCGATGCTGGCGACCGGCGGAAGCGCGATCGCAGCTGTCGATATGATCAAGAAAAGAGGAGCCAAGAATATCCGCATGGTCTGCCTGGTAGGCGCTCCCGAGGGTGTCAAGGCTTTCACGGAAGCGCATCCGGATGTGGATCTGTATCTGGCGGCTCTCGATGATCATCTCAATGAGATCGGTTATATCGTCCCTGGCCTGCGTGATGCGGGCGACAGGATCTACGGTACCAAATAAATAAATAAATGAACTTAAAAAGACTTCGGTGAAGTCTTTTTAGTTACCTTCATAGGCTTTTAAGAGGATTTCCTTCATATCTTCGACCAGCGGAACTCTCGGGTTGGCTGGCGAGCACTGATCTTCGTAGGCGGCGACCGCGATCTCATCAAGATGTTCCTGGAGTTCTTCTTTTGTGATACCCATCGCTTTCAGGTTCGGATCCAGTCCGCATTCCTTGCACAGATCAAGTACGGCCTGCGCCAGAGAATCGACGCCCTGCTGCGGGGTATCCGCTTTCAATCCCAGCAGTTTGGCGATTTCCTGATACTTTTCATCGGCACAGTAATGATTATACTTAGGCCAGACAGAAAGCTTGCTGGGGACCTGGCCGTTGTAACGGATCACATGCGGAAGCATGACTGCACAGGTATAGCCGTGAACGGTATGGAACTGGGCGCCGATCTTATGTGCCAGAGAATGGGTCATGCCCAGGAAGGCATTCGCAAAAGCCATGCCGGCGATGGTGGCTGCGTTGTGCATCTTTTCCCTGGCTTCCAGATCGTTTCTGCCATCTTTCACAGCTCTTGGAAGATACTGGAAGACCAGCTGTATTGCTTTGAGACACAGGCCGTCGGTATAATCATTCGCCATGACGGAGACATAGGCTTCGATTGCGTGCGTCAGCACATCCAGACCGGTCATTGCCGTGGCTTTGGCAGGAAGATTGGTCGTGAATTCCGGATCGATGATCGCGATCGTCGGCGTCAGTGAGTAATCCGTCAGAGGATATTTCTTATTGTTTGCTTTGTCGGAGATGACTGCAAACGGCGTGACTTCCGAGCCGGTTCCCGAAGTGGTAGGGATGCAGATGAGTCTGGACTTGCGTCCCAGTTCTGGATATTTGAAAGCACGCTTGCGGATATCCATGAATTTCTGTTTCAGGTCGTCGAAATTCACCTCGGGATGTTCATAGAAGAGCCACATGCCCTTGGCGGCATCCATGACGGAACCTCCGCCCAGCGCGATGATCGCATCCGGCTTAAAGATATCCATCATTCTCGCACCTTTGGTGACCGTCGTGATATCCGGATCCGGTTCGACGTCGCAGAAGAGCTGTATCTGCACCTTGTTTCTTCGCAGATTCAGCTGTTCCGTGATCCTGGAAAGATAGCCAAGTTCGACCATGGAAGTATCCGTGACGAGGAACACTTTATTCAGGTCTTTGCAGGATTGCAGATATTGAATGGAATTTCTTTCGAAATAGATCTTCTGGGGGACTTTGAACCACTGCACCGTATTTCTCCTTTTGCCGACTTTTTTGATATTTAACAGATTGACTGCCGAAACGTTTCCTCCGATCGAGTTATGGCCATAGGAACCGCAGCCCAAGGTCAAGGACGGAAGGAACGAGTTGTATACGTTGCCGATGCCGCCGAAGGTCGATGGCGAGTTCCAGATGATGCGCATTGCCAGGATACGGTCTCCATAGGCATCTGCCAGTTCCTGGGACTTGCAATGAATCGCGGCGCTGTGTCCCAGACCATTGAATCGGACGATCTGATCGGCCAGATCAAAGCCCTCTTTTTCATCTTTCGCTTTATAGAATGCCAGTACAGGAGAGAGTTTTTCTCTCGACAGGGGTTCTTTTTCACCGGCCTGCTTGCATTTGACGCCAAGGATCACGGTATCTTCAGGAATCGAAATGCCGGCTTGTTCGGCAATCCATTGCGCTGATTTACCGGCAATGGTCGGATTCAGCAATGCCTTTTCGACGCCTTCCTCGTTCTCGCAGAAACCGAACATGAATTTCGACAGTTTTTTCTTTTCTTCGTTATTCAGGAAATGGACTTTGAATGTCTTGAACATCCTGATCGCTTCATCATAGATTTCCTCATCAATGATGACGGACTGCTCGCTGGCACAGATCATGCCATTATCAAAGGATTTGGATAATACGATGTCATTGACTGCCTGCGTGATATCGCAGGATTTGTGCATATAAGCAGGAACGTTTCCGGCTCCGACGCCCATAGCCGGCTTACCGCAGCTGTACGCCGCTTTGACCATCGCGTTGCCGCCGGTCGCCAGGATGGTAGCAACACCCGGATGATTCATCAGAGCGGTAGTCGCATCCATCGAAGGATGTTCGATCCACTGGATGCAGTTCTTCGGCGCTCCGGCCGCTTCCGCAGCCTCTTTCATGACGATCGCCGCCTGTTTGGAAGAATTCTGCGCTCCCGGATGGAAAGCGAAAATGATCGGATTCCTGGTCTTCAGACAGATCAATGATTTGAAGATGACGGTCGAAGTCGGATTGGTGACAGGAGTGATCCCGCAGATCACGCCGACCGGTTCGGCGATTTCCGTGATGCCGGTGACCGGATCTTCAGAAATGATCCCGACGGTCTTCAGATGACGCATATTGTTTACGACATATTCGCAGGCAAACAGGTTCTTGGTCGCTTTGTCTTCGAAAACGCCCCGTCCGGTTTCGTCAATGGCCGCCTTTGCCAGGATGCCGTGATTGTCCAGTCCGGCAACCGAACACTTCGCTACGATGTAATCGATCTTTTCCTGATCGAAATCACCGAACTCCTCCAATGCCTTGGAAGCTTTGGAAACGAGCTCATCGATTTCCGCCAGGACCTTGTCATGCATGTTCTTTTCTTTCATAACTGTATCCTCACATATGTAGATATTATATAGTGAAATATTTCACAAGTAAAGAAGTTTCTTATCCGATAAGTAAAATATCTATCGTTTCTGAATACAGATATCTAAACCGATTGTGATAAAAAGAAAAGATATGTTAGAATAATACTGTTTCCGATGATGAGAGATAGAATGGCCGCAATCATTCTAAGAGAGCTGATGGATGCTGCGAATCAGCAATGGGACCGGTCATAGATGGATCTTGAATCTTCCTGTCGATAGGTAGGCAGGAACGTGTGCTCGCGTTAAGAGAGATAAGTGAAAAATGAAGGTGGTACCGCGCTTTGGCGCCCTTTGGATCACCTTTTTTATTTTAGGAGGATAACATGGAAAACAAAGGCAAATATTACATCACGACGGCGATCGCCTATGCCAGCGGAAAACCGCACATCGGCAATACCTATGAGATCATCATGGCCGACAGCATCGCAAGGTACAAAAAGATGCTGGGCTACGATGTCTATTTTCAGACCGGCACCGACGAGCATGGCCAGAAGATCGAAGAAAAAGCGAATGCCGCAGGCGTGACCCCGAAAGAGTTTGTTGATGCTCAGGCGGCAGAAATCAAGAGGATCTTTGATCTGATGAATACTTCCTATGACCGTTTCATCCGTACGACAGATGAAGATCATGAAAGACAGGTCAAGAAGATCTTCAAGAAACTCTATGACCAGGGCGATATCTATAAGAGCGAATACGAAGGCTGGTACTGTACGCCTTGCGAATCGTTCTGGACGGATTCCCAGCTGGTCGATGGCAAATGTCCGGATTGCGGAAGGGAAGTGCACAAGGAGAAAGAGGAATCGTATTTCTTCAAACTGAGCAAATACCAGAAACAGCTGGAAAAGTATATCGAAGAGCATGAGGAATTCATCCAGCCGGAATCAAGGAAGAACGAGATGGTCAACAACTTCCTGAAGCCGGGTCTGCAGGATCTCTGCGTGAGCCGCACGAGCGTGAAGTGGGGCATTCCGGTGGATTTCGACGAGAAGCACACCGTGTACGTCTGGATCGACGCGCTGAGCAACTACATCACCGCCCTGGGCTACGGTACGGACCATGACGAACTGTACCGCAAGTTCTGGCCTGCCGACGTCCACCTGGTCGGCAAGGAGATCGTGCGCTTCCACACCATCTACTGGCCCATCATGCTGCACGC
>CADBPB010000152.1 GCA_902796525.1 uncultured Erysipelotrichaceae bacterium
ACATCCTTTTTCGCTACATGTCCTTTTCTTGGCATTTTAATCTCCTTTCATGTTTTACTTCGGTCTCTTTGCACCGTATAATGATCTACCCTGCATTCTGTTATCGACACCTGCGCAGTCCAAGGTGCCTCTGATGATGTGATAACGCCCACCAGGAGGGTCCTTGACACGTCCATCAAGGATCATGACAACAGAGTGTTCCTGAAGGTTATGTCCGATACCCGGAATGTAAGCAGTGACTTCCATACCGTTGGATAAACGCACACGGGCATACTTTCTTAAAGCAGAGTTCGGTTTCTTCGGGGTCATGGTACCGACACGGGTACAGACACCGCGCTTCTGCGGGGACGACAGGTCGATGGATCTGTTCTTCAAAGAGTTGTAACCCTTGTTCAGAGCAGGCGCCTTGGATTTGTACGTTCTCGCTTTTCTGCCTTTTCTTACTAACTGATTAATGGTTGGCATTTGATCTCCTTTCTGCACACATTTACAGGTGTGCCACTTTACTGACTTATATATAGATCCTTTCGGATCTTTATTATCAGCCTTTTTATATTAACAGAAACATTTCCCTAAAGCAAGTATATTCTTCCGTTTTTTAAAAAATAATTAGTATCTTTTGGAATCATATATCTGATAATATAATTATATTGCTTTTTTTATCCCGTGTCGGATGATAGAAGAACTGATAAAATAGATATATTAATAAAGGGGAACTAGCAGATGAAAAAATACTGGCAGATACTGGATGGAACATTGCTGAAGCTTCTGGCCATGGTCAGCATGGTTTTCGATCATGTGGGAGACAACTTCTTCCCGGATCTGGAATGGATGAGGATCATCGGCAGGATCGCCATGCCGCTGTTTGCCTTTGCGGTGGCAGAAGGCTATGTCCATACCCGCGACAAGAAGAAGTATCTGCTGAGAATGCTGCTGATGGGACTGATCAGCGAGGTCCCGTTCGACCTGGTGCTGTTCGGTACGCCTTTGGAGTTTACTCACCAGAATATCATGCTGACGTTCGCCTATGCGATCGTCGGACTGATGTGCTATGACAAGATCGCCAAAGAGAATGCCTTCAGCATCCCCGGTTCACTGGTACTGCTGCTGTTCATCGCATCGTCTTTGCTGCTTTGTCTCGACTACAATATGGTCGCTCTGGCGGTGATCTTTGCGTTCTATCTGCTGAGAAAGAAACCGCTTTGGCTCAGAACAGCCGTGGCGATGGCGATCTATTATTTTTTCCGCAATGTGGGCATCTACCGTTTCGGACTCCTGGGTTTTCTGCCGGTCTTTCTGTATAACGGGCAAAGAGGAAAAGGACTCAAGTGGCTCTTTTATCTCTTCTATCCCGGACATCTGCTGCTGATCTATCTGCTGAAGAAGATCCTTTTGCCATGAATTAACTCAAAACAGCGGAATATAGATATAATAATGATGGATAAAGACTTCGGTTTGAAGCGATGGTGATCATATGAGAAAAATACAAATCAATACGCATTGGTGCAAAGGCTGCGGCATCTGTGTGACGCTGTGTCCCAAAGGTGTGCTGACGCTGGAACAGGAGACCGTAAAAGCGGAAAAGGAAGAAGCCTGCATCGGATGCCGGCAATGCGAGTATCATTGCCCTGACTTTGCGATCGTGATAGGAGAAGATGAAAATGGGTAGTTATCAGATCATGACAGGCAACGAAGCGTGCGCAAAAGCGGCGATCGCCTGCGGGATGCGTTTTTTTGCGGGCTATCCGATCACGCCGGCGACAGAGATCTCGGAGATCTGCAGCGAACTGCTGCCTCAGGCCGGCGGCGTATTCATGCAGATGGAGGATGAACTTTCTTCGATCGGAGCGGTCATCGGTGCAAGCTGCGCAGGAAAGAAAGCGATGACGGCCACCAGCGGTCCGGGTTTTTCGCTGATGCAGGAGAATCTGGGATGGGCATATATCAACGAGATCCCTTGCGTGATCGTCGATGTCATGCGTAAAGGTCCTTCGGGCGGTTCGGCGACGCTGCCGGCGCAGGCGGACATCATGCAGACGAAATGGGGAACCCATGGCGACCATCCGAATCTGGTCATCATGCCGAATTCCGTCGAAGAGATCTACACGGAAACGATACGGGCGTTCAATCTGAGCGAGAAATACCGTCAGCCGGTGATCCTGCTCTATGATGCCATCCTCGCGCATATGTCGGAGAAGATCTATGTGCCAAAGGAAGAGGAAATCACTGTCCTGGACAGGCCGCGTCCGGAGGGACCGAAAGAAGACTATCTGCCGTTCCGTTATAGCGACAGCAAGGTCCGGCCTCTGGCTCCTTTCGGCCAGGGCTATCATCTGCATCTTTCCGGACTGACCCACGATGAGACCGGCTTCCCGATCAGCAATCAGGATCTGACCGGTTTGCAGATCACTCTGGGTCACCTGATGGCAAAGATCGATGACGAATACGATGAACACATCAAGAAATATGAAAGCTACATGCTGGAAGATGCCGATATCATCGTCGTTTCGGTAGGCATCACTTCGCGCAGCGCCAAGACCGCGGTCCGCAGAGCCCGGGAAATGGGCATCAAGGCAGGGCTGTTCCGGCCGATCACGATGTGGCCGTTCCCGCATCATGATTTCTCAAAAATCAATCTTGTATGCAAAGCCGTCGTCACGGCGGAAATGAATATCGGCCAGCTGAACCAGGTCGTTACCGAAGATATCGACCGCAACCAGAAGCTGGTCATGAAGAATCTGTACGATGGCAACCCGATCCGGGATGTCGATATCCTGAATTCGATTATCGAGGCGAACAAATATGAACGATGAGATCTATACGAAATATCTGGCATTGGATAAGATGCCGACGATGTGGTGCCCGGGCTGCGGCAACGGCATCGTTCTGCAGAGCATCCTGAGAGCTGTCGATGAACTGAACGCAGATCGCGACAAGATCGTCTTTGTTTCCGGGATCGGCTGCTCCTCCAGAGCGGTCAACTATCTGGATTTCGACTGCATGCATACCAATCATGGAAGAGCCATCGCCTTTGCGACAGGCTTGAAGATGGCCGACCCGGATCTGCACGTGATCGTGCTGACCGGTGACGGCGACTGCGCCAGCATCGGCGGGAACCATCTGATCCATGCGTGCCGAAGAAACATCGATCTGACCGTCATCTGCATGAACAATTCCAACTATGGGATGACCGGCGGACAGTATTCGCCTACCACGCCGATCGGTTCGATGACCAAGACCTCCGTCTATGGCAGCTATGAACCGCCTTTCGATCTGTGTAAACTGACGGAAAGCGCCGGAGCGACGTACGTGGCCAGGGCTGCGACGTTCTATCCGTTGCAGATGAAGGAACTGATCAAGAAGGCGCTTCAGCATCACGGCTTGTCTTTCGTGGACTGTGCCAGTGACTGTCCGAGCCTCTTTGGCAGATTGAACCGTTTGGGCGATGCGGGACAGATGATGCTCAGGTGGAAAGACCGGCTGGTCAGCGTGCAGAAGGCAAAGACGTTATCTGCAGAAGAGCTTAAAGATAAAGTCGTCTGGGGCGAATTCGTCAATACGGATGACCGCAAAGAATACTGCGATATCTATGCGGAAAACATCGCGAAAGCGAAGGAGGCGGCGAATGGATAATTTTCAGTTGCGATTTGCCGGAACCGGCGGACAGGGAATGATGCTGATCGGGGATCTGATGGCATATTACTATGGGATCATCGACAACAAGCAGATCGTTCTTCTGAAATCCTACGGGCCCGAAGCCAGAGGAGGCGCCTGCCGCAGCGAACTGATCGTCGATGAAGAGGAATGCTATCCGGCGATCACCTGTCCGGATCTTCTGTTAGCCATGTCGGAACAGTCCTATCATCTCTACACGGAAGATATCGATGAGGATACGATCATATTGATCGACAGCGAACTGGTCAGGGATGCGGATGAGTCCCATCCTCATATCTATAAAGTCCCGATGACTGAAATCGCCAAAGAAACGACGGGAAAGGCGATCTGTGCCAATATCGTAGCGCTGGGTGTCATGACGAAACTGCTGAAGATCGATCCGGAAGATATGCTGGGGGTCCTGAAAACGAAACTGCCCGCGAGAATCCTGGACATCAACCTGAAAGCCTTTCAGGCAGGTTATGAGGTGAAATTATGAATATTCATGAATATCAGGCAAAACAGCTGTTTAAAGACTATGATATTCCTGTCCCGGAAGGCTATCCCGCATTTGATCTGGCGGAGGTCGGACGGATCATGGAGGAACGCTTTCCTGAGGGGAAAGTCGTTGTTAAGGCACAGGTACAGACCGGCGGAAGAGGCAAGGCCGGAGGCATTCTTTTGGCGGATACGAAAGAAGAAGCCGTAACTGCAGCAGCCAAACTTTTTGGCAAGACTTTATATACGAAACAAAGCGGACCGGAAGGCAAGCTTGTCCGTAAGCTGTATATCGAGAAACAGACCCCGCATGAGAAGGAATACTATCTGTCGCTGCTGATCGACAACAGACTGGGGAAATGTGTCTTCATCGCTTCCAAGGAAGGCGGCATGGAGATCGAAGAAGTCGCTGAAAAGAATCCGGAGGCGATCCTCAGGATGCCTGTAGAACTAGGCGAAGGCATCAATGAAGAAACGGCGCTGGCATTTGCCGAAAAACTGGGTTTCGCAGATGAAATGGCAGAGGATTTTGTCGCTTTGCTGAAACGGATGTTCCGGCTGTTTACGGAACGGGATTGCAGTCTGGTGGAGGTCAATCCTATGTCGGTCTGCGATGGAAAACCGATCTGTCTGGATGCGAAGGTCTCGTTTGATTCGGGAGCCCTGTTCCGTCAGCCTTTGAATGCGGAACTGAGAGATATCCTGGAAGAGAATCCTCTGGAGGCGGAAGCATCCGATGAGGGAATGTCCTATGTCTCTTTGGGAGGCGATATCGGCTGCATCTGCAACGGTGCCGGTCTGGGTATGTCGACGATGGATACGATCAACTACACCGGTTGCAAGCCGGCGAATTTCCTGGATCTGGGAGGTTCGGTCGATGATGCAAGAGCCGGCAAGGCGTTCAAGCTTCTCATCCGCGAGAAGGGAATCAAGGGCGTCATCATCAATATCTTCGGCGGTATCGCCAGAACCAATCTGATCGCCAAAGGCATCACGGAAGCGATCACGGAAACGAACTATCAGGGCCCGGTCGTCTGCCGTATCGAGGGCAACGGGGATGCCGAGGCTCATGAATATATTGCAAACTGCAAAGGAAACATCTATCCCGCTTCTTCCTGTATCGAAGCGTGCATGAAGATGAAAGAACTGCTGAAGGAGGAACGCTGATGTCCATCTTTGTGAATCAGGATACGCGCGTCATCGTGCAAGGCATCACGGGAACGCAAGGAAAGCTGCATACGGAACTGATGCTGAAATACGGCACGAAGATCGTAGCCGGTACCAACCCGAAGAAAGCAGGCAGCACGGTGTTCGATGTTCCGGTCTATGCGGATGTCAAAAGCGCCAGGGAGGCGACCGGAGCGAACGCTTCCATCATTTTCGTTCCGCCTGCAGGGGCAGCCGATTCCATCATCGAAGCCATCGATGCCGGACTGGATCTGGTTGTCTGTATCACCGAAAACATCCCTGCTCTGGATATGGTCAGAGTCCATGACAGACTGCAGAACGCCCATACCCGGCTGATCGGACCGAACTGTCCGGGCATCATTTCTGTCGATGAATGCAAACTGGGGATCATGCCTCAGGACATCCATCTCAAAGGCCATATCGGCATCGTTTCCCGTTCCGGTTCGCTGACTTATGAGACGATCAAACAGCTGTCGAAAAAAGGCATCGGACAGAGCACGACGGTGGGGATCGGCGGCGATCCGATCAAGGGAACGGATTTCCTGGATGTATTGAAAGCGTTCAACGAAGATGAAGAAACCGATGCGATCGTTCTGATCGGCGAGATCGGTTCGCAGGATGAGCAGATCGCCTGTGCCTGGGCAAAAGAAAACATGAAAAAACCTTTGGTGGGATTCATCGGGGGCGTCAGCGCTCCGCCAGGCAAACGCATGGGCCATGCCGGAGCGGTGGTGAATGGCAAAGGCGGATCGGCTCGGGACAAGATCGATGCCTTGGAGGAATTGGGAGTCAGAGTTGCGCCTATTTCCGACCGGATCGGCGATACGCTGATCGAGGTCCTCAAGGAACACGGTCTGCTCGATAAATGCATCGTAAAATAAAAATGCAAGAAATTGCATTTTTTGTTAGGAATTCTTTCTTTTCCTGTGAATAATGTATAGAACATATATTCGCAAGGAGAAAAACATGAAAGAAGAAAGATCGCAAAAACAAAAAAGACTGTCACATAACAGTCAGATCCTGAGAGTTTTGCTGACAGCCAGAAACTCGCGCAAGATGACCCAGCAGGAGCTTGCGGTCAGAAGCGGGATCAATCAGGCCAATATCAGCAAGATCGAGAATGGCGTCTATAATCCGTCTCTGGCGATCATCATCCGTCTGGCAGACGCCATGGATATGGATCTGCATCTGCAACTTGTTCCAAGAAACGGTCAGTCGTTCTGAAGCAGTTCCAGCAGTTCCTCCGTCGGCACGGCATAGGTCTTGTAACCGGAGATCTTGCGGTTGAATTCGTCGAGCGTCATCGTCACCCGGATACGGATGTCGCCATGATTCGTGACATTGCCATCCGAGAAAGTGATGGTGCCATTCACGTGATCGACTTCATCGATGCACATCACGTGGCCATAGGGGTTGGAGATCCCGCTGAGAGACAGGATACTCATGCTTTCGGGTTCGCTGGACAGCCGGAAATAGTGTTTCAGATTGCCTTCTTCATCATAGTAGGTGTTTGCGGCATAGACCCGATAAGCCACATCCTTGCCGTTGCCTGAGGACATGTTGCGGGTGGAATTGAAACCATAGACGTCATAGAACCACATCTGGGCAAACAACGTGCACTGATAGGAAGTGGTAGAACCATGGATCAGTCCCTGACGGTAGAGACTCTGGGCGTGTCTCCAGACCCGGCTGGTGATTCTCTGGCCCAGCGTGTAGTATCCGCTAAACAGGTAATAGTTGCAGTCGCTCTGATAATCCGGACGGATGGTGGGATCTTCGATGGCAAATTCTTCGTCAGCGAAGATATCCAAAGAGATGCCCTGATAGTTCCGCAGCTGTATTTCCGCTTCCGCGATCTGATCTTCAGGAACGCCTTTCGTGTAAGCGTAGATCATATGCGGCATGACAAAAACCGTGATACATACCAGCAGGAACATAGAACACTTTTGAAGGATATGATCAGGAACACGGGTTCCGATATTTAAACGCAATCGCTGCTTCCACATAAGATTTTCCATAAAGCAACTTTCCCATTATAATACTTTTCCGCCGATTGTCAAAATGGTTTATAATCATGTTATGCTGACTTATCTACTGATTCTGATCAACGTGCTGGTCTTTCTCATGATCCGCGCCAACCGGCTGGACGCCAATAAAATGGCCATGTCCTACTATTCCGTTTCCGTCTGCAGAGAGTATTACCGTCTGCTGACAAGCGCGTTTGCCCATGAAGATCTGTATCATTTTCTTACGAACATGATCTCTCTCTACAATATCGGGACAGTCTGCGAGGATGCGTTTGGCAGCTTCAGGATGCTGGCGATTTATTTCATCTCCATGCTGGCAGGCAAATACCTGTCGATCCTGATCCGCCACAGCAATCATGACGACTATACCTTGTCGCTGGGCGCTTCCGGCGCGATCTCCGGCTTGTTCGGGGCTTATCTGATGCTGATCATGTATTATTACGGTCTGGAAAGCCTCTCTTATTTTATAAGACCGATCGTATCGATGATCCTGATCTCCATCCTTCCGGGAGTCGATGGGACTTCACATATCTGCTGCCTCTCCATCGGCATGCTGACGGCATATCTGATGATCCTTTTGTGATCTGCAGATAAGCGATTTCTCGTTTTGAACGAACAAGGCCATCCTGCGGGACGGCTTTTTTCATGACTGCTGTTTTTTATCATAAAAGATGACTTATAATAATATTGAAAGAAGGTAGAAGTTCAATGATCAATATTATCAAAGTAAACAATTACGATGAAGCATCCGATCAGGCTTTTGCGCTGATGAAAGAGTATCTGCAGCCCGGCAAGGTTCTGGGTCTGGCGACCGGTTCCACGCCGCTGGGTCTCTATGCGAGAATGGTCAAGGACCACGAAGAGAATGGCACTTCTTATCTCGATATCAAGAGTTTCAATCTGGATGAATATGTCGGTCTGGAGATCACCCATCCGGAAAGCTATTATGCCTTCATGCATCGCAATCTGTTCGATCATATCGACATCCTGGAAGAGAATGTCCATGTCCCATGCGGGTTAGGGGAAGATCTCGAAGGGAAAGCCAGGGAGTATGATGAAATGATCGACAGGGATCCGGTCGATATCCAGATCCTTGGCATCGGTTCCGACGGGCACATCGCTTTCAATGAACCGGGTACGCCATTCGATTCCCTGACGCATGTCACCGATCTGGCAGAATCGACGATTCAGGACAACTGCCGTTTCTTCGACAATGACATCACGAAAGTCCCGAAGCAGGCTGTGACCCAGGGCATCGGTACGATTATGAAAGCGAAGAACATTATCCTGATCGCTACCGGCGCAAACAAGGCCCAGGCGGTCAGAGATATGATCGAAGGACCGATCGATGAAGCATGCCCGGCTTCGATCCTGCAGAAACATCCGAGCGTGACCGTCATCGTTGACGAAGCTGCCGCTTCCTTGCTGAAGTAGGGCATATCGCTTGGTAATTACAGACAATCACGAGATAATAAGACCGGAGGTAATCCTATGAAGATCATTAACACAGAAGAATTCAACGAAGTGACGAAAGAAGGCCTGACACTGGTCGATTTCTTTGCGGACTGGTGCGGTCCCTGCAAGATGCTTGGTCCGATCTTGGAAAAGCTGGATGAAGATTATCCCGATGTGACATTCGTCAAAGTCAATGTCGATGACAATATGGAACTGGCTGAAAAATACGGAATCATGTCGATTCCGGCAGTCTATGTCTTTAAGGATGGAGAAGTCCTGAACAAGATGGTCGGCTTCAGTGACGAAGGCGGCGTGAGGACATTCATCGACGAAACCATCGCGTGATTGTCGCTCAATGATCAGAACCTGAATGCGGAACGGTAGTTTCCGCATTTTTTATAGTTTCATATCAAAAAGCGCCGAAATAACATATAATATATTTATTTGGAGGGCTAGATCGTGGAGAAGTTGATTGAATTTAGGAATATTGTCAAGAAATTCGATGGTCAGGTGGTTCTGAAGGGAATCAACCTGGATATCTATGAGAATGAATTTGTGACGCTGCTGGGTCCGTCAGGCTGCGGAAAAACGACGCTGCTGAGAATATTGGGCGGTTTCCTGGAACAGGATGAGGGTTCCGTCATTTTCAATGGCGAAGAGATCAGCACCGTTCCTGCCTACAAGCGTCCGATCAATACGGTCTTTCAGAAGTATGCGCTGTTTCCTCATCTGAATGTCTACGAGAATGTGGCGTTCGGCCTGAGGATCAAGAAAATGTCCAACGACCTGATCGAACCGAAAGTCAACAGGATGTTGGAACTGGTCGGTCTGGAAGGCTACCAGAAGAGGAAGATCGATCAGCTGTCCGGCGGTCAGCAGCAGCGTGTCGCGATCGCCAGAGCCCTGGTCAATGAACCGGATGTCCTGCTGCTGGATGAACCGTTGAGCGCTTTGGATGCGAAACTGCGCAAAGAGATGCAGCAGGAACTGAAACGGATCCAGGAAGAAGTCGGCATCACCTTCATTTTCGTCACGCACGACCAGGAAGAAGCCCTGACCATGTCAGACAAGATCGTCGTCATGAAAGATGGAAACATCGAGCAGATCGGCACGCCGACGGAAATATATAACGAACCGGTAAACAGATATGTCGCAAACTTCATCGGCCAGTCCAATATCATGGACGGTATCATGAAGAAAGATTATCTGGTCCGTTTCGATGACAAGAATTTTGAATGTGTCGACCACGATTTCAAGCCCAATGAACCTGTCGATGTCGTGATCCGTCCGGAAGACATCAGGATCATGAAGAAGAGCAAAGGCAAGATGAACGGCCAGGTGATTTCCGTGCTGTTCAAAGGCGTGCACTACGAAGTCATCGTCGAAACCAAACGCGGTGTCGCCAAGACGGTCACGCTGCATGTCCTGGGCAACGAAGATGTCTACAATGAGGAAGCGAACGAATATATGTCCGCTGCCGATTTCTCGATGGATATCGAAGACGTCGATTCGATCACGCCGCAGGATCTGATCCTGAGAGCCAATGCCCAGGCGTGGAAAGGCGATGAAAGCGAAGAAGAGATTTCGATCAGCGAAGTCATCTACGATATCAAGGCGGAAGCGGGAAAATATCCGGTCGTCTTCAAGACGGCCAACGGCACTTCGGTCGGAGCCGACGTGAATGTCGTCCAGCCGAAAGTTATCGAGGATGAAAAGGAAAAGATCGGTATCCAGGCGTTCGATGTCTATCGGACGATCGACGAGATCGAGGAATCCATGGCGATTTCCGTCGACCTTAAGAACTGGGCAGATGCCTATGCATGGGACCTGGAAACGGAAAACGAGGTCGAGATCGATGACGTCCGTTTCGATTTCGATCCGATGGAGATTAAAGAAGGTACCTATGAAGTGACCTTCGTCACCGAAGGACGCACCTACAAGATCCATACGACCGAAAAGCAGAACGAAGGGGATATCGTTTCGCTTGATTTCGATCCTGATGACATCCATGTCATGGAAAAGAGCGTAGGCCTATGAAAAGCTTCCGAAGACTGGTAAATCCCTATCTGGTATGGGCGGCGCTGATGATCGTGCTGCCGATGCTGATCATCGTATTCTATGCATTCTCCCAGAAAGGAAATGACGTCATCCCTGTCCAGATGACCCTGGACAATTTCGTCCGTTTCTTTTCCGACCCTATTTTTATTGAAGTCTTAGGCCGCAGCGTGAAGCTTGCGGTCATCACGACC
>CADBPB010000153.1 GCA_902796525.1 uncultured Erysipelotrichaceae bacterium
CCAATGTCCGCCGTCTTCTGTATGATCAGATGGAAAAGAAACATTGGAATATGGAACGTCATCGGCGTTCGATGTACCGGATGAATGGTCGGATGAAGAAGGAACATCTTCCCTGCCGCTTGCACTTTCATTTCCATCCGCCGGGATCTGGATCTCCGACGTCGGATACGGTTTCTTTTTCTGATCGGCGCTCCCGATATATCCTTCCTCTTTCGATGCATGTTTCGGAACCTCTTCCTGGTCGTTTTCCATACCGGACGACTGCGGGATCGGAGCAGATTCCTTCTGCTTGCAAACGCCATAAACAGCCGCGAATGAAAACAATAAGGCCAGCAGAAAAGCCTTAAGAAATAAACTGTCTTTCATATGATATTCTCCCTGACTATCCGCGACCGTGAGACCATTATACTAAACAGAAACAAGGATGTAAAAGCATATGGCAGATATGAAATCGGCAGAAAAAGATCATGTCATACGGCAAACAAAAAGACGTTCTTTCATTGATCCGGATCATGATCAGAACGTCGTTTCTTTTTTTGATATGTCGGGAGCTAATCGGCAGTTTCTTCTTTCCAGATGTCGTTTTTTTCCGGATGATTCCTGTTGATCAGGTAAATGGCAATGCACATGATGGCAAGCACCAGGATGGCGCCGATACTTCCTTCGACGCCGAAGTCGACATTATAGAACAAGCCGTTCCGGGCAGAAGCCGCTTCCAAGGTGAAGATCGAATAAGCGGAAACGATACCGCTGTTCGGCAGACCGAAAATGATATTCTGCGTAAAGTTCCATGCCATATGGAACGCCATGGCAACCCATAGGGCATCATAGTAATAGACCAGCATCGAGGCGATGATGGCAAAGGAGAATATCTGCATTCCTGCAACAGCTGTAAAACCGGGATTCAGGATATGCATCGCCATGAAGACCAGGGAATTGCCAATGATAGCAACCAGAGGGCTCCTGTATCTTCTGCGCAGTTTCTGGTAGAGATAGAAACGATCGACCAGTTCTTCGCCGCCGGACTGTATGAATACGACGATGATGAAGATCAGCAGCGCTCTAAAGTCGAAGCCATAGAAAGACAGCTTGATATCGCCCATCAGCAGCGACAGCAGGATGCAGAACGCGTTTGCTCCGAAACCCAGAAGCAATCCGATCAGCAAGCCTTTTATGGAATTTCCGCCCCCATTGTATCTGCAGGCATTCCACATTTTCCGGTTCTTCGGAAAGATGAAAACAAGTGCCAGTATCAGGATCCAGATGCCGAAAAAAGTGAAATATTCCAGAGCAAAATCGGTGATATCGGCATCGTCGGTAAACCAGTCGAAGATCCTCTGACAGGGAATGATCTTGTTGAGGATCATCGTTATCATTGAACCCAGTATCGTAGCCAGAAACGACAGGACGGCAGCGATCGGCAGGATATCGGTGAGCCTGCCGCTTTTACGTATGATTTTCTGATATAGTTCTTTCATATTTATCCCCTGAATGTTACATTGCGAATCCAGATCTTCTCTTTGGAATGCGATCGCTTTCTGTACGGCAGAACAAATCTGATCTTGTTTTTTCCGCATAGATCTCTTTGTTTCGACCGCGGATTCCGTTCATTTGGATATCTATTTATATTATATTGATTCTTTTTCAGTTTCATACCATTTCCTTCTTCTTTTGAATCATCCGCCATTTCCTTGATTTCTTTCAAACAAAAAACAGTTGACAATTCCTGTGAAAACGAGAATAATTGAAACTATAAAAAATCTGTGTATAGAGGTAGCGATGCAGATGAGTAATGCAGCTAGTCGGCGGACGTTATGCTGCATGAAAGGCAATCATCGCCGAACATTCCCGTCAGGCATGACGGAAATGTGGGGTTACAGGGAATACCTGTATCACTCCTTCGCAAGAAGAGGAGCTATCACTTTCGATGAAATTCGTATGTGATAGTGCATACGATTTTTTATTGAAAGGACAGAGAGTTATGAAGAAATTATTAGTGATCATGATGCTGATGCTGCTGGTCGGATGTGCTACCGGAAACGATGCTTCCGACGAGGACGTTTTACGTGTGGGAATGGAATGCGACTATGCACCGTTCAACTGGACCCAGGTGGAAGACAGCGATACTGCGGTACAGATCTCTTCCGTCGATTTTGCGGATGGCTACGACGTGGTCATCGCTTCGATGATTGCCGAAAACCTCGGCATGCAGGTCGAGATCGTCAAAACCGACTGGGATGCATTGATTCCATCACTCAATGCCGGCGCGATCGACTGTATCATTGCCGGCATGACGGAAACACCGGAAAGAGCGGAAGCTGTAAGCTTTACGACTCCATATTATGAATCGCAGATGGTCGTCATCGTCAGGGGCGATTCCGAGCTGACAGAAATCGATGATATCCAGCAGTTAAGCGGATACAACGTACTGGGACAGGCAAACACGACCTACGATGAAGTCATCGACCAGATCGAGGGAGTCAATCATATGGTTCCTCTGGCAACCTATCCGCGAATGATCCTGTCGCTGCAGTCAGGTCAAGCAGATGCGATCACAGCAGAGCTGCCGGTCGCCAATGGCGTCGTTGCCGCAAATCCCGATCTGGCCATCGTCATGTTCGATGAGGGCAAGGGTTTCGTCGTCGATACTTCCGTTTCCATTGCCGTCGCTAAAGAGAATACAGAACTGTTGAATGCGATACAGAACGCTTTAAACGGAATCAGTGAGGAACAGCGGCTGCAGATCATGGAAGACGCGATCGGCAGACAGCCGGCATCCGAGGAATAGAATGTCGCTGGAAAACTGTATCAG
>CADBPB010000154.1 GCA_902796525.1 uncultured Erysipelotrichaceae bacterium
CTGAAACCGATCTACTGGTCTCCTTACCAGGAAACAGCGATCGCCGATTCCGAGATCGTCTATTTCGACCGGAAGGATCCGACCATCTATGTCATGTTCGATGTGAAAGACGGAAAGGGCGTTCTGGATGGGGATGAGAAATTCGTCATCTGGACGACGACTCCTTGGACTCTGCCTGGCAACGTGGCGATCACTTTGCATCCGGATCTGGTATATGCCGTTGTCGAGACGGAAAAAGGCAAGCTGATCATGCTGAAGGATCTGGTCGATACGCTGATGGGCAAATTCGAACTGAACGACTATAAGATCCTCAGAACATACAAAGGCAGAGAACTGGAATATATCGTATGCAGACATGTATTATATCCGGAAGACAGGGAATCGATCATCTGTCTGGCGGACTACGTCACCAGCGAAGATGGCACGGGCTGCGTCCATACGGCAGGCGGCCATGGTCTGGATGACTTCTATACGACGCAGCGCTACGGTTTGCCTACCGTCTGTCCGGTCGATGAGCGTGGCCTGATGACTGCCGAAGCCGGCGATTGGCTGGAAGGGCAGCTGGTCTTCGATGCCAACAAGACAGTGACGCAGCATCTGGATGAAGACGGCAAACTTCTGAAACTGGAATGGATCACGCACTCTTATCCGCATGACGACAGACTTAAAAAACCGGTCATCTTCCGTGCTACGACTCAGTGGTTCGCTTCGATCGAAAAGATCAAGCCGCAGCTGCTGGAAGCGATCCGCAATGTCAAGTGGATCAACTCCTTCGGCGAACTGCGCCTGACCAATATGGTCAAAGACCGCAAGGACTGGTGCATATCTCGTCAGAGACTGTGGGGCGTTCCGATTCCGATCATCTATAACGAAGACGGTTCACCGATCATCGAAGAAGCGGTGTTCGAACATATCGCCGATCTGTTTGAAAAGCATGGTTCCAATGTATGGTTCGAATCGGAAGCAAAGGATCTTTTACCGGAAGGCTACACCAATCCGCTGTCTCCGCATGGAAACTTCCGCAAAGAGACCGATATCATGGATGTCTGGTTCGATTCCGGCTCTTCCTGGAACGAACTGATCGCCAGAGGCTATCCGTATCCTTGCGATCTATATTTCGAAGGTTCCGATCAGTATCGAGGCTGGTTCAATTCATCGCTGATCGTATCGGTCGCGACCAACGGTGTCGCTCCATACAAGTCTGTCTTGTCCCATGGCTATGTCTGCGACTCCAAGGGAGAAGCGATGCATAAGTCGGTAGGAAACGTCGTTGATCCGCTCAAGATCATCAGCCAGTATGGTGCCGACATCCTGAGACTCTGGGCAGCCAGCGAGGACTTCAAAGCCGACATGCGTATCGGCGATTCTAACCTGAAGCAGGTTTCGGAACAGTACCGCAAAGTGCGCAATACGTTCCGCTTCATGCTGGGCAATATCAATCCGAAGGATTTCACCAGAAAAGACCTGGTTGCTTATGACGAACTGGAAGCTGTCGACAAATATATGATGGTTTCCTTGAATCATCTGGCAGACAGAGTCATCAGCGCATATGACAGTTACGATTTCGTTCTGGCATCGTCTCTGATGACCAACTTCATGTCCAACGACCTGTCAAGCTACTACTGCGATTTCGGCAAGGATATCCTCTACTGTGAAAAGAAAGACGATCCGAGAAGAAGAAAGATGCAGACGGTCCTCTACCATGCGGTAGACTATCTCGTGAAGCTTTGGTCGCCGATCCTGATCTATACCTGCGATGAAGTATGGGGTTATTTCGATCATGAAGCGGAAGATACGGTCCATTACAGTCACTTCCCGAAAGTCGTTTCTTACGAAGGAGAGGATCTTGTATTGAAGAATTTTGATCGTCTCCATCAGATCCGCAGCGATATCTTCAAAGCAAGGGAAGAAGCCGTCAACGACAAGACAATCGAGAAACCGATGCAGGCGCATGTGCTGCTTCACATTGATGAAAGTGACAGAAAGCTTCTCGAAGATACATTCGGCGACAAGATCAACCAGTGGCTGATCGTCGCGAAAGTGTCCTTTACAGAAGAACCGCTGACGAAATACGATCAAGTCGAAGTGGCGATCAGAAAGGCGGAAGGCCATGTCTGCCCGCGTTGCTGGAACATCGTTGAAGAGGAAAACGAAGACGGACTGTGCAACAGGTGTTTCAAAGTCATTAAATTCTAAGATCGATCGTAAAGTAAAAAACGGTATCGATTTACACGATACCGTTTTTGTTTGTTTCACAATAATCCTATGATTATTCTTCGATATAGATCATGTAACTGGTCTGATCCATTACCGTCTTGAAGGCTTCTTCGGTCTCGTA
>CADBPB010000155.1 GCA_902796525.1 uncultured Erysipelotrichaceae bacterium
AAAGAAAAATGAGAACACGGCTGAGCCGTGTTTTTTCACTGTTACGGCAGGGACAGATACGTTCATAACATCCGGGAAGCAATCTGCTTTTCTAAGTTTTTTATCTGTTTTATGATTGATGTGAAGAAGATTCGTTATAAAATAAGAGTAACGGAACATCATTCTGTTTAAAAAGAAAGAGGTAAAACAATGAAGAAAAGAATTACGATCTTAGTGATGCTGCTGATGGTACTGACGATGTTCGCCGGCTGCAGCAAGAAAGAGGATCCGGCTGCGGCAAAAGACCAGCTGGACACGATCAGAGAAAACGGCAAGCTGGTCGTCGGCATCGAAGGGACTTATCCTCCGTTCAATTTCGTCGATGACGATGGCAATTTTGCCGGCTATGACGTCGATGTCGCGACGGCAGTCGCTGAACACATCGGTGTCGAAGTGGAATTCGTCATGGCAGAATGGGATGCCCTGCTGATAGGTATCGACTCACAGCGCTGGGACACCGTCATCGCGGACGTTACGGCAACGGATGAAAGAAGGGAAAAATATGATTTCTCCGATCCGTATCTGTATACCGGCAGACAGGTCGTCGTCAAGACAGGCAACGAAGTCGGTCTGCATTCCCTGGATGATATCAAGGGCAAGAAAGTCGCTACCAACGCAACGAACTCCTGGGCAAGCAAGCTGGAAGATTTAGGTGCGGAGATCGTTCCGATCGACAATACCGACCAGTGCGCACAGGCTGTCATCAACGGCACTGCCGATTTCTGCATGTTCAACAATATCGTCATGAGCGAATATCTGAAGAACCATCCGGAAGCGGAACTGGAAGTTGCCTTCGTCATCGATACGGATGTCAACGAAGTATCGATTCCTTGCCGCAAGGGCGAAGAAAGACTGCTGGCGGAATTCAATGCCGCATTGAAGGAACTCAGAGACAGCGGCAAGCTTGCTGAATTGTCAGAGAAATGGTTCTATGACGATCTGACAAACAATCCTTTGAACTAAAGAAAACTGGAATATCTGTTGAAATCAGCGATATCAACATATCGCTGATTTTCTTTGGAGGTTATTTATGAGTGATCGCTTCATCAGGATCGTCAGGATACTGGTAGAATCATTTCCGAAACTGCTGGTGCAGTGTCTGAAAATCACCATTCCGCTGACGGTGCTGTCGTTCTTTTTCGGTCTGATCCTGGCTCTGGTCCTGGCTTTGGTCCAGGTCGCCGAGGTCAAAGGCCTGAAACAGTTTGCCCGTTTCTATGTCTGGATCTTCCGCGGTACGCCGCTGATGCTTCAGCTCTTTGTCATTTTCTACGGTCTTCCGTCTTTTGGAATCTATTTCCAGGGATTTCCGGCAGCCGTGATCGCATTCTCTTTGAATCTGGCCGCCTACAATTCGGAGATCATCCGTTCCGCGATACAGGCCGTTCCGATCGGCCAGACGGAAGCAGGCTACATGGTCGGACTGAATTATTTCCAAGTCATGACCCGCATCGTGCTGCCGCAGGCTGCGCGTATCGCTTTCCCGCCGCTGTTCAGTTCCCTGATCGGCATGACCAAGGATACGTCGCTGGCTTCCTCGATCACCGTCATCGAAATGATGTCGGTGGCCAAGAGGATCGCAGCCGTCTATTATGAACCGTTCTGGATGTATATGGAAACCGGTTTTATCTATCTGATGATCTGTACCGTGCTGACCCGCCTGCAGTCCGATTTCGAAAAGAGACTGGAATGGAAGCAGCCGGTTGAGGTCGAGATGGCGATGAAGGCGGCAGAGGCCGACAATCTGGCACATAAGTCCAGATGGAAGGTGAAGTAAATGTTAGGGGTTAAGAATCTACATAAATCGTTCGGTAGCAATCAGGTCCTGAAAGGGATCGATTTTCAGGTGGATGAGGGCGAGGTCATCGCGATCATCGGTTCTTCCGGTTCCGGAAAAACGACGCTGCTTCGCTGCATGGCGTTCCTGGAACAGGCGGCCGACGGAATCTATACGTTTGACGAATTAAGCAAGGATATCCGCACGATCAGCCGCCGGGAAATCAAGGAACTCAGAATGAAGATGGGTTTCGTCTTCCAGAATTTCAATCTCTTCCGCAACAAAACGGCCTTGCAGAACGTCATGGAAGGCCTGGTCGTTGCCCGGAAGATGGACAGCGAAGAAGCCCGCAGGATCTCGATGGAGATGCTGGAAAAGGTCGGTCTGGTCGATCGGGCGAATTATTATCCCGATCAGCTTTCCGGCGGTCAGCAGCAGCGTGTCGCGATCGCCAGGGCGTTGGCTGCCAATCCTGAGGTCATCCTTTTCGATGAACCGACTTCCGCTCTCGACCCGGAACTGACTGGCGAGGTGCTGGATGTCATGGTTAAACTGGCGGAGGAAGGCACGACGATGGTCGTTGTCACACACGAGATGGAGTTTGCCAGAAACGTGGCAGACCGGGT
>CADBPB010000156.1 GCA_902796525.1 uncultured Erysipelotrichaceae bacterium
ATAAACCTCATCCTGAATGTAGTCATAGCCGTGTTTCTTGGCGAAATCCACGACATAGTCGCTGACGGCTTTCTCATTGCGGCTGCCTCTTGGAATATCCGAAATCTGTTTAAAATAGTAATTGTATTTCTTGCTGAGATCAAATTCCATGTGCTTTTCCTTCCCGTTTCTACCATTATAACAGAGCCCGGGTCCTGCGGAAGCGGGTTGACTTTTAAGTCGTAAGACAAATGACAGGAATGGCTTCCTGTTTCGATGATGAACTTCCATTTCTTTTGCAATAAAAACTCTGAATCCCGTTCAGAGTTTTCCGGTTTCAAATGGCTTCTTTGTTGAGATTCGAACTCAAATTGACGGATTCAAAGTCCGCTGTCCTATCCGTTAGACGACAAAGAAGATGGTAACCCGGGCGGGATTCGAACCCGCAGACGGCTGTTTCTAAGACAGCATGCTTTACCTGTTCGCGTACCGGGCTATCGGAGGTTCCGGTGAGATTTGCACTCACGGTCATGGCGTTGCAGGCCATTGCCTTTCTGCTTGGCTACGGAATCCTATGGCGGTCTATACGGGTAACGCTCCCGCTATCTCTGCGTTGACAGCGCAGCAAGTTTACTTATCCTCCAATAGACCATGGTAGAAGCTGATGGACTTGAACCAGTCAACTGACGATTATAAGTCGCCTGTTTTTCCTTTAAACTAAGCTTCTTCTGCCCTGAGGCCTGATTCCTTCGACCAGGCCTCACCTCTCGATGACCACGATCTCCTCGATCGTGGTATTGAATAGCTCGGATAAAACGACGATATTGTCCAAGGTCGGCATCGTCTCGCCCCGCTGCCATTTGAAGATGGCCTGCGGGGTATTGAAACCCATGACTTCCTGGATCTGTTTCACCGAGATCCCTTTTTCTTTCCGCAAACGGGCGATATTGTTTCCCGTTGCGATCATATTGATCCTTGTTGTCGTGCACATGTTGATTCCTTTCAAATAAAAACCGCTTGCCGATTTCATTTCTGTTTCAGCAAGCGGTCCGTATCCTCCAGGAAAAAACAGGAGCGGTTAATCCATCAACCCCAAACGTTCTGAAACAGAAAGCATGATTAAAACCTGATCATCTGACAGGCAGAGTATCAGTCGTTCTTCTTGACATAAGCCAAACAGTCTGTTCTTAGTCAACTTTACTGTCATCGCGTTTTCTCCTTTACGCACTTAATATAACAGATATCCTTTCAAAAAGTAAGTATACCTGCGGTATATGCTATTTCAGCAGGAATTCGATGCCTTTTTCGGCAGCAGGGATCCAGAAGGACCAGTTGTGGATGCCTGGGGCTTCATAGAATTCAAAGTCTGCTCCGGCATCCTTGAAGAACTTCGCCAGATCGCGATTGTTCGCGATGCCGAAATCTTCCGTTCCGCAAGCCATGAAGATCCTCGGGTTTTCGATGCCTTTTTCCTTGTTCTGATTGAACTGCCATTCCGCGTTAATATCGCTTTCCGGCGCTTTTTCGAGATCGCCGAACTGTTCGACGTAGTATTCGAGATTCGCCATGCGGTTGGGCTGGAAGTTTTCTTTCATGGCCGGAAGCTGCTTGGCGATCGCTGCCGAAGAAAGTCCCATGCATGCCCCGAAGGTCTCCGGGAACATCAGTGCCGCGTGCATCGCGCCGTAACCGCCCATGGAGTTGCCGCCGATGAAGGTATCTTCCCGGTTCATCGCCAGTCCGTAAGTCTCACGCAGGAATCTGATCAGGTCGACGCCCACGAAGGTCGCGTACTTGTGACCGGTCGCTTCCCTGTCCAGGAAGAAGCTGACGCCGCCTGTCGGCATGGCGATCGCCAGGTTGTATTTCATCGACCATTCATTGACCGGGGTGTGCTGCATCCAGTCGTCGCAGTCCCCGTTGAAGCCGTGCAGCAGGATCAGGGTCTTGGCCGGACGCTGGTAGTTGGGATTGTCTTTCAGGAAAGGTCCCGCACCTTTCGGCGGCAGATACAGATGGAACTCGCCGTTACGGACCAGTCCCATCGAAAAGAATTTCACATACATGTATGCCATTGTTCGTTCCTCCTTCGATTCGTTTTCATTATAGGATCTGGTCTATTGCAAGAATACTAAAAAAGTGGGTTCTTGTTTCAAGATTCAATCGTTTTGCTGTTCGAGATGTATGGATCTGATTACGTTTTATTCTTCATCAGTTTTAAGCTTCCTGAAGCGCTTCGCTGACAGCCGGACCATTTACGGCGATGAAGATCCCGTCATCTTCTGCAGGATGGCATGGCAGAGCCATCGTTTCATCCACCTCGGGGATTTCCGCATCCGGTTTTCTTCTGTACGGCGCCTCTTCTACGCATCCGCTGACCAGCAGCAGAATCAGGCAGCCTAGGATCGTTTTCTTCATACGCATCTCCCTTCGCCTATCTACTCGCATTTCAGGCGATGCAGGTCACAAACGACGATGGTTAACAGCCTTTTCTTCCGCTGCGATGGTCTTCGATCGAACAGGCATCAGGCGAGCCGTATTCGATCAATCCCGCATCTGCCGGGTCGATGGAGATCGTTCCGTCTTCGAATACGAAAGCCGGGATTCCGACATCGCCGATCTTCTTGCAGCGGTCGAAGACCGGACTGCTGTCGCGAAGCCTCGTAAAAGCGCTCATGTTGCGGATATTCTCGCCGATGTTGATGTATTCGAATTC
>CADBPB010000157.1 GCA_902796525.1 uncultured Erysipelotrichaceae bacterium
AATCGTTCATCCAGATCTTTTAAGGAATTCAGGGAATCGCTGAGTATCTTGATTTCTGCCAAAGAGAAGGGGGCTTCGCTGAGATAATACTTGCCGTTGTCGTTTTCGACGATAAGCCCGTATTCGTCCAGAGAACGGAAGTCATCATAAAAGGTCTTGCGGTTCGATACGCGTATCTCTTTCCGGTCCAGCTCGTTCATCAGTTCGCTGACCGTCATTTTATGTTCAGGATCCGTCTTTTTTCTTAAGATGCGGATCAGTTCCAGGATGCGCTGTCTGTTCATGATTCCATTATATACATGTCCAAAAAAACGGACAACAGTATCGTAGGAAAGAGCTATCCTTTAGTCGGGAGGTAAGAAAGATGAAAAGACTTGTGATGATCGATATGTGGCTGCTGATGATCGGCTGGTGTCTGTATCTGAATGGCTGTTCGCCGGCAGGTGAGGCTGCCATGCTGATAGCCTGTCTTTTACCGCTGATCCGAAGAAGAAAGCTTTCCATGACCATGGTTCTGATGGCTGTGTGTATCTTTGGGCTGATGCTGATGGCATATCGCGGATCTGCTCTATCGCTGTATTTCGGAGACTTGCCATATCTATTATTCTTTATTTGCTGGAATACGGTCATGATCTATCCGTGCATGCGTTCGTTGAAGCGTCGGCACATCCTTCTGTTCCTGTCTGTTGCGTTTGCAGGTATGGCTCTCATCAGCGTCGCGGTCTTGCTCATACCAGGTGAAAACTATTCGCTTCTTGGCAAAGGCAGCCTGTTCCTTCTGGTCTCTTTCATCTTCTTGCCGCACCTGACGGTGATGCTGATGGCGGCGATCGCGAAACTGCCGATCCGGCATCTGCAGATAAAAAGGGAAGCGATGCTTCCCTAGAATTTCTCTATCTCATGGATCAGTACTTCCATGATTCTGTCTTGCGGGATCGTTTCGACGATCTCGCCTTTTTTAAACAGGATCGCGCTGTCTTTTCCTCCGGCGACACCGATGTCGGCCCGTTTGGCTTCCAGCGGACCGTTGACCGGACAGCCCATGATGGCGACTGTAATATCTTTGTTTACGGTTTCCAGATATTCTTCCATCCGTTTTGCGATCGGCAGCATATCGTACTGTATCCTTCCGCAGGTCGGGCAGGATATGAGATTCGGCACATCCTTTCTTATCCCGCAGGCTCTCAGGAGCTTCTTGGCGACTCTGATCTCTTCGACAGGGTCATCGGAAACAGAAATCCGTATCGTATCGCCGATCCCGTCAAGAAGAAGGTTTCCTAAAGCAAGAGAGGATTTGATCGCGCTGTTGAGAAGACCGCCTGCTTCCGTCACGCCCAGGTGTAGAGGATAGGGAAACGTCTCGCTGGCCAGGCGATAGGCTTTGATACATTCCAGCGGATCCGAAGACTTGAAGGAAAGACAGATGTCATGGAAATCCAGCGCTTCCAGGATCTTCAGATGGTCTTTTGCGGAAGCGATCATGTTTTCCTCGGAATGTTCATATTTCCTGTTCAGACTGCCTGCATTGATGCCGATACGGATCGGAACGCTTCTTTCTTTGCAAAGATTCACGATTTCTTTGATCTTGTCTTCGTTTTCGATATTGCCGGGATTCAGCCTAATTTTATCGGTTCCGGCTTTGATGGATGCGATTGCCAGATCGGGATTGAAATGGATATCGCAGACCAGGGGGATGCGGATCTGTTTCTTGATCTCGCTGACCGCATTGGCGTCTTCCATATCCAGGATGGCCACACGAATGATCTCGCAGCCGGCTTCTTCCAGTTTGCGGATCTGTTCCACGGTTGCCGCGACATCTCTGGTCCTGGTATTGGTCATCGATTGGATGATGACTTTATCCTGTCCGCCGATCTGTATGTTTCCTGCTTTGATGGCTCTGGTTTCTGTTCTTTTCATAGCTTCATTATAGAATAAAAAGCTTTAGATTTGTTTCTCTAAAGCTTGAATGACTTCATCGATCTTCGTTTCATCGCCTTCGATGATGGCTTCTCTGACGCAGTGATCGATATGGTTTTTTAAGATCTTGTTGTTGGCTTTTTTCAGCAAAGCCCTTGTCGCCATCAGCTGATCGGATATTTCCAGACAGTAGCGGTCTTCATCGATCATCCGGATGATCCCTTCCAGCTGGCCTTTGGCGATCGAAATGTACTTGCGTACGTTTTCCTGTTTAGTCGCCATTTTCGATGCCGGTCACCGTATAGCCTGCGTTTTCGATCGCTTCCGTGATCTGTTCGTCGGTAAGAGCCGTATCGTTAAGAACGGCCGTACCTTCGTTTAAGGAAACGGTCGGATCGGCGCCTAATGCTTTCAAAGCATCCGTAACGTGCTTCACGCAGTGTTCGCACATCATGCCATCGATTTTAACGGTTTTGTTCATAGTATGTATTTCCTCCTTTTTTATCCGGTTGATTCTTAAGGCGTTGCTGAGAACGAAAATGGAACTGACCGACATCGAAAAAGCGCCGATCATCGGATTCAGCGAAAGCCCGAACGATTTATAAAACAGACCTGCGGCCAAAGGGATGAAGATCGCGTTGTAGAAGAGCGCCCAGAAGAGATTCTCCTTGATGATACGCATGGTTTTTTTCGCGAGATCGATCATGAAGGAAACATCCAGGATGCTGTTGGTCATCAGGACGATGTCGCTTGTCGCCTGGGCGATATCCGTGCCGTTGGCGACCGCAAAGGATACATCCGCGCTGGATAGGGCGATCGCATCATTGACGCCGTCTCCGACCATGGCGACTTTTCCTTCCTTCTTTCTGTTCAGGATCAGGGTGTTTTTATCATTTGGCGTGACAGAAGAGAGATACTCGTCGATATGCAGCTTCTTGGCGATCAAAGAGGCGGTGATCTCGTTGTCTCCTGTGCACATGATCGGGGTGATGCCTTTCTTTTTCAGACTGTCGATCGCAGTGAGAGAGCTTTCTTTCAGGACGTCCGCCAGATAGACGATGCCGAGAAGCCGATCGTTCTTTCCGACCAGAATGAAGGAATAATGGTTTTCTGCCGCATAGTCGATGTCTTTCTGGTCGTATCGGGCGTATCTGCTGATAAGTCTGAGGTTTCCTGCATAATAAACGTCATCTTTATGATGCGCCAGCAGTCCTTCGCCGGAGATCTGCTGATAATCGTCGAAAGGCAATTCCCCGTCCTTGTAGATTTCCAGGATGCTTCTGGCGATCGGATGATCCGATTTCTTTTCCAAAGAGGAAATGACCTCTTCGAATCCATCCGCATATTTTTTTACTTCGATGATCTCAAGCTTGTTTTTGGTCAGAGTTCCGGTCTTATCCAGTACGACATATTTCAGATCGCCGATGACTTCCAGAACTTCCGGGTTCTTGATCAGGATTCCGTTGCGTGCGGCATTTCCGGTCGCGACCATGATGGCAGCAGGGGTAGCCAGGCCCAAAGCGCAGGGGCAGCTGATCACAAGCACGGACAAGGCGAAATTCAAAGCTGTTTCGAGATCCCTGCCTGCCAGAAGCCAGGCAGCGAACGTGAACAGCGAAATCGCAATGACGCCAAAGACAAAGTAATTGGAGATCTTGTCGGCAAAGCGTTCGATCGGGATCTTGGCCATGGTCGCCTGTTTGGTGAGGGAAATGATTTTGGACAGGGTGGACTGATTGCTGTTCCTGGTGATCTTCACTTCGATCTCCCCATTGATGTTGACGGTTCCGCCGATGACCTCGTCATCGACCGTTTTCGTCTGAGGGACGGATTCGCCTGTGATCATCGATTCATCGATGGAACTGCTTCCTTTGATGATGACGCCATCCTGAGGGATCGATTCCCCCGGTCTTACGGATACGATGTCCCTCACTTTGAGTTCATCGATCGGAATGACCTTGATCTCGCCATCTTTGACCAGATTTGCCTGCATCGGAATCAGAGTCGCAAGTCCCCGGATCGTTTTGGCCGCTTTCTTTTTATTGCTGCCTTCGATATATTTGCCGATCGAAACAATGACCAGGACCATGGCTGCCGTTTCGAAATAGAGATGCAGATGACCGTGTTTCCCAAGCAGGACATACAGGGAATAGACATAGGATACGAACGAAGAGATCGCGACCAGCGAGTCCATGTTCGGCTTCAGGTGCCACAAAGCATTGAACCCCGAACGGTAGTAACGGAGATTCAGCAGAATGACGACTGTACATAGGACCAGCTGCGCATATTTGCCCCAGTCCGGGATCATGAGGCCGAACATATGCCCCATGGAGAAAAACATCAGGATCAGTACCAGAATACCTGACGCGATCATGATCAGCCGGCTCTTGTCGATTTCGTTGGTCTTCTGTATGACCAGCGTATAGCCCAGATCGCCGATCCGTTTCGCCATGATTTCTTCACTGGTCCTGGCTTCGTCAAAAACGACTGTCGCTTCGTTTTCCAGAAGGTTGACCTTGGCATCCTGTACGCCTTCGATCTTCTTGAGACCCTGTTCGACGGTGTTCTTGCAGATGATGCAAGTCATCCCTTTCACTTCATATGTCTTTTCCATAAAATACCCCCCATGGGTATTTTCATTATAGCATTCCCTTCCTGTCGGAACAACAGAAATGAAACAGACTTGCAAAAGATTTTAAATTGACAGAGACTAAAAGCATGAATCGAATCAGTGATGAATTCTATCCGATGATCTTTAAACGCAAGTCCTTTCATGTGTTTAAAGATCCAGCTACCAGAAAAGCATACCGCGACGAATACGGCATCTTTGAGGATGAACTGAAAGAGATACAGAAGAGTTACGATTCTCTTGTACCGCTGTATCCGGGGATCCGTACGGCGATGCGCATCGCGGAGAATGAAGAGACAAGCTGTGAGAGAGGACAGGAGAAGGTCCTGCTGTTTTACAGCGAGGAGAAGCCGAACGCCTTGGCGAATATAGGCTATCTGGCGGAACAGCTGGATCTGAAACTGGCGTCCCTGAATATCGGCGCTTTGTGGTTCGGCTTGAACAAAAAGAAGATGCCTGATCATGACGGCTTGAAATATGTCATCATGATCGCCATCGGAAAAGTACCTGAAAAAGCTTTTCGGAAAGACATGTTCAAAGCAAAAAGAAAAGAGATGAACGAAATATGGGAGGGACCGCTGCTGGAAGGAGTGAGCGAGATCATCCGTTTCGCGCCAAGCGCCTGCAACAGTCAGCCCTGGAAAGTGATACGGAAAGGAAATCGTCTGGATGTCTATCGCTACAGGAGCGATAAGAAAATCGGCGTCATGCCGCAGGATGGACTTGTCGTATACAATCATATCGATATCGGGATCTTTCTTTGTTTCCTGGAACTCTGTCTGGCGCATCAAGGCATTTCTTTTCACAGAACGCTTTTCGATGACGATCGGGATGAAACCATGAACCTTGTCGCAGGGTATCAATTGAACGGATAACATCTCCTACATAAGATATAATAAGAGTTGAAATGAGCTGTCCGTTGTATCTGAGAAGCGTCTATA
>CADBPB010000158.1 GCA_902796525.1 uncultured Erysipelotrichaceae bacterium
TGATGAAAGGCGTCATCAATCGGGTCTCGATCGAATCCGGTCCGATTTACTGGGGCTTCATGCAGCCGGGTCCGAGACAGAGGATGGAAGAACTCGGTGTCGAATACATGAATTATATCGGCTGCAAGAGCATCGAGGAGCTCAGAACAAAAGATGCCTGGGAACTGTTCGATAAATACGAAGAATTCCAGAGATCCAAGGGAATCGGTCCGATGGGCTTCGGCTTCAGTTTCTGCGTCGATGGCGAGTTCATTCCAAAACCTTACAGCGAGATCATGGACAGTCATGAATTCAATGATTTCGATGTGCTGATGGGTTCCTGTGCCCAGGAATTCCCGGCCGTCAAAGCCGATGAGTATTCCCTGGAAGAATATGACGCATACCTGAAAGATGCGTTCGCCGATGCCTACGAGGATATGAAACGCTGGTATCCTGCTACCAACAAGATCGAAGCGGCAAAACAGGTTTCCACGATCGCTTCCGACATCATGCTGCTGGGTTCGGCAAAGCTTGGCGAACTGACCCATGCCAAAGGCGTCAATAAAGCTTTCATCTGGCTCATGAGCAAGGAGAATGAGACCGAAAGAGGCCATAACGACGGTTCGCCGCACTGCGCGGAAATGCCGTATGTCTTCGGCAGAGTCGACCATGGCGAAAGGAACCCGTTCTTCCCTTACCACTGGGTCGGCGCCGACTATGACTTCATGGAACTGATCCAGAACTACTGGTACAACTTCGCTGCCACCGGCGATCCGAACGGTCCAGGCCTGCCTGAATGGAAAGCCTATGCCGACAAGTTCGACATCATCAACCTGAACAACCATTCCGCGATGATCCCGGCAGAGGAACAGGAGAAATTCTATTACTACTACGACAAGCTCTTAAGCAACAACTACGTGGTACGGCTCTTTGGAGCGCCGAGATTCACCTCGAAAGATGAGTAAGGCGCTGCTGGAGATCCACGTCGATATCGCCGAAAAAGGACTGCGCATGGAGACGGAGCTTGGCGAGGTGTCGATGATCCCGTTTGCCGGAACCGTCGATTGCGAGCTGTTCCAGGGCATCGTCGAACCGTGGGGCGTGGATACGCAGATCGTTGACCCGAGCAACATGCGTCATCTATCCGCCCGCTATGTCCTGACTGGAAAAGACAAGGAAGGCAACGACTGCCATATCTATATCGAAAACAATGGCTGGATGGAAAACAAGCCTTCCCGCTCCTTCCGGACCGTTCCGACCTTCCTGACCGACAGTCCCTGCCTGGCGCCTATCCTGCACCGGAACCATTTCTACGGTACGGGAAACGTTGAAGAAGACGGGCTCTGGATCCGCTTCTACGAGATCGAATCATAAACAAAACAACGGACCATCAGATCCGTTGTTTTTTGACTGATCTGAAGAAACGCTATGCCGTTTCTTCTTTTGTTTTATACTGCCGTTTCAGTTTCCGATAAGTAAAAAGGCAAAGCAGTCCCTGTATCGTACAGGTGATGATCCAGCTGACCGGGTAGGAAAGATACAGGCCTTCGACGGTGTGATGGCTCTGGAAATAGGTATCGACCCATAAGAGCCGAAACGCGCAGATGCCCAGCAAGGATACGATCATCGGCAACATGGACACGCCCATGCCCCGCAGCGATCCCACGAAGATATCCATCATGCCATAGATGAAATACAGGATGCAGATATACGCCAGACGGACCATCCCCGCTTCGATGACTGCCGCATCATTCGAATAGAAACTCAGCAGCGTCCTGCCGGACAGATAGAACAGATTGCCCATCGTTCCGCCGAATACCACAACGCAAAGCAGCGAGACCAGCAGGATCTTGCCGACCCGGTCGATCTTGCCTGCTCCGATATTCTGGCTGGTGAACGTCAGACAGCTCTGATAGAACGCATTCATGATATTGTAGACGAAATTGGATACGGAAGATGCCGCGCCGTTCCCTGCCATGACGACGCTGCCGAATTCATTGATCGACGACTGAATGACGACATTGCTTAGAGAAAACAGCGTCGACTGAATGCCTGCCGGGATGCCAACCTTGGAGATCTCGGCCAGAGCTTCTTTATCGATAAACAGATCCTTCGGATCGAAACGGGTAAAGCCCGGATCGCTGATCAGCACGATCAGCACCATGACGGCGGAAACATAGGACGAGATGGCACTGGCCAGAGCGACCCCCGCCACATCCATCTTTACGACCAGTACGAAGAACAGGTTCAGTACGACATTTGCGATGCCGGCGATCGACAGGATCAGCAAAGGACGTTTCGTATCGCCTTTGGCTCGTAATACGGCTGCCGCGAAATTATAGACCATGGTAGCCGGCATGCCGATAAAGTAGACCCGGAGATACAGCGCGCTGAGATCGATGACATCTTCCGGCGATTTCATCATCAGCAGCAATGTCTTAGAAAAGATGATGCCTCCCGCCATCAGGATCAAACCGAATGCGACAGCCAGCGTAATGGAAGTCTGGACCGCTTTATAAATGGATTCGAAATCCCCGGAGCCGATGCGTTTGGCGATACAGACGCTGCTCCCTACCGACAGACCGATGAACAGGTTTGTCAGCAAAGAAACCAGGGAACCGGTCGAACTGACTGCCGCCATCGAAGCGCTCCCGGAAAACTTGCCGACCACGATCATGTCGATCGTATTGAAAAGCAGCTGAATGATGCCGGAAGCCATGACCGGCAGAGAAAACAGCAGGATGTTGCTGAAGAGTCTGCCATTCAGCATATCGACGTTCTTTCTCAGTTTGTTCATCAATACTATGTTAACATCAATAAAAAGATGTCAGGGAATTCTGACATCTTTTTGAATAATTATTTTCTTTTTTTATTCGATCACAATCTTTCCGTCTTTTCTGCGGAACTGTTTTGCGAACTGATAGGCGTAGCGGTTCGTGAACGGACGGATCTCATGCTTGTGTTCGGTGATCGCGATCAGGCAGGTATAACAGTTGCCGTCTTTGGAATCGTAGTAGTGCGCGAAATATCTGCTCTCCGGGAACATCTCGTCATGGAGTTCTTCCACCCGTTCGCCCTTGCAGCCAAGATACGGATCTTCCCACTGTTCTTTTTCTTCGATCTTCAGATCGAACTCCTGCTTCAGGTCATTGACCTTGGCCAGATATTTCATCCGGGCGATACCGCGGTCATGCTGGAAAGGCAGCTCGACCAGAGGGGAAGCGACACCGCCGACATAGAGCAGCGGCACCATGACATCCTCATTGATCTTCTCGGTACGGCCGAAGAAGCAGTTCATTCCCGGATAATCGACCGCATCCATCGGCATCAGACAGGCGAAGCGTTCCGGAACCTGCTGGAA
>CADBPB010000159.1 GCA_902796525.1 uncultured Erysipelotrichaceae bacterium
AAAAAAACACTTATGATTTCATAAGTGTTCAAGCCGCTCTTAATACATCGACGATGAAAGCTCTTGCTTCTTCTTCCGTCGGGAAGTTCGCCAGGAACATGTAGTCGGCCATCGTGCTGGACAGCGCTTCTTCGACCCGTCCTTCTTCTTTGATCTGTGTAGCATACTTTTCCCGGACTTCGTCATAAGACAAAGCGAAATCCAATCCATCTCTTCGGGAAGCGAAGACGCAGACCTCGTGGCTCTGTCTGACATATTCCGACTTGTCGAAAGCGATCATATCCGCCCAGATCTTGTAGACGTCGACGCCGCCCGCATAGTCCATCATCGTCGGAGCGATGCCCCCCGGAGGACGCATGTTGACTTCCAGAGCGACGATGTCTCCCTTTTTGCCCAGGTACTGGTCTTTGCTCAGACGGAAGAATTCCAGATGCACGAAACGGCTTCTGACGCCGAACGCCTTAACCGTCCTTCTTCCTGCATCGAGGATATCCTCAGGCAGATCGGTACGCTCAAAGAAACTGCAGTTTCCTTTCTGGCTGACAACTTCCATCAGGTTGGCTACCGTCACATTGCCATTCTCGAAGATCGGTTCCCCTTTGGAATCGATGATCGCGTCGTAAGTCTGCACCTCGCCGGTAATGAACTCTTCCATGATATACGGAATATCGAATTTGCTTTCAAAGAAATGAAGCAGATCTTCTTCGTTCTTGATCTTGTGCGTATCGCTGGCGCCGACGCCGTTATCCGGCTTGGCTACCACGGGATAACCCACTTCTTCTATGAAGGCTTTGCATCCCTCAAGATCATCGACCATGTGATAGCGTGCCACCGGGATCCCTGCCCTTTTGTAGCCCGCCTTCATCCGCGACTTGTATTTGACGTCATCCATATCGGCCAGATGAAGACCGCTGGAGATGTTGAAATCATCTCTCAATCGGGCATCCCTGATCAGCCAGTACTCGTTGTTGGTTTCGAGCCAGTCGATCCTGCCGTATCTGTACGCGAAATAAGCGACAGCCCGGTAGACTTCGTCATAGTTTTCCAGCGAGGAGACCTTGTAGTATTCGTTCAAAGAACCCTTCAGTTCGTTCGTCAGTTCATCATATGGCGCATCGCCGATGCCCAGTGTGTTGATCCCGTTCTGTTTGAGATGATAGATGAAATTCCAGTGGTTTGCCGGAAAGTTCGGAGACAGATAGATAAAGTTCGTCATAGTTTAATCCTCCAGCAGGTATGGCAGGAAATATGGCACCTGCTTATGCCACCAAGGCCAGTCGTGATTGACATCATAGCCCCAGTAATCGACCCAGATGTTGATGCCGAGTTCATGGAAACGCTCGTCGATGTACTGCGTGCTCCACGGTTCCTCCCAGGCGCCCATGCCGACACAGACCACGGCTTTGTTATTGTTGTAGCGGGCAATGAACGGATGATTACTGTCCATATTGCTCAGATAATCGGTAATGGAATTCCGGTAGACCACTTCATCCATGTAGTCGCCTAAGAAATAGGAGGCGTTATAGATGCCGCTCAAAGCCAGGCAGCGATCGAAGAGATCAGGAAAACGCAGATAGAGATTCAAGGCATGTGTCGCGCCCATCGAAGCGCCGAAGGTCATGATCCCGGGATAGCCGTCCCAGCCATTCTTGGCATTGCAGTCCGAACGGATGAAAGGAACGACTTCTCTGGTGATGTAGCTGATCCAGGCTTCATGCCGTCGGATCCTGTCGTAAGGATTGCCCTGAGTGTTGCTCCAGGTTTCGATATCGATGGTATCGATCGCGTAGACGATGCATCTGCCGCCTTCGATCCAGTCATGGAAGGTATCGGTCATTCCGAAATTCTCGAAGTCGTAGCAATGTCCGTCCTGGCAAGGAATGAACAGGATCGGCTTGCCCTGATGGCCATAGACTTTGATCGGCATATTGCGGTTCAGATTTTCGCTGTAGAATTCATAATAATCGACTTTCATAACGGACTCCTATAATTTATAAAACAGAACTTCCATAAAGAACGGTATCGCCTTCTCCCAGGATTCCTCGTTATGCTTTCCTCCCGGCACGATGCGGCTTGTTAGCAATACGTTCTTATTGATCAGAAGATCGGACGCTTCCGAGAAGCATTCCCTGGCATACATGTAGGGCAGTTCCTTCTCGCCATAGTCCATATACAATACCGTATTGCGTCTGAAACGGGCTTTCTTAAGCATCTCTTTGACCGCCATCGGCGCAAAAGACAGCGAAGGAGAAAGGGCTGCGCCTCTGGAAAACACTTCGTTGTATTCGCTTATCGCATAGAGCGTCATCAGTCCGCCCATGGAACTGCCGGAGATGAAGGTATGCCTGCGGTCGCTCAGGGTCGGATAGTTGTCGTCGATGTAAGGTTTCAGTTCATTCACATACCAGTCCATCGTGATCTTTCCTCTGCCCTTGATGACTCCGAAATGCGGATCGTAGAAATCAAACGGCGAATACTCGGAAAGACGCCCTCCGCATTTGTCTGTTTCTTTATGGTGATTGCATTCCACTCCCACCACGATCAGCGGGACTCTGTTTTCATCCAGATAATCCTTTAAACGCCAGGATCTTCCAAACGAAGCTTCTGCATCATCAAACAGATTATGACCGTCAAACATGTAAAGAACAGGAAACTGTCCCTCATAGTCCGGTACATAGACGTATACTTTGCGCTTTTCTTTGCCGGTCAGCTGTCTGATGCCGGTTTTAAATATATCGATCATTCAAAGTTCCTCATTAACCTATTATAGCCTATTTTCTGCTGCCGATCTCTTACTAATAGATCTTCCTGATCTCTGTTTCGATCCCGTATTTCTTCTTGAATGAATCGAGATCGCTGCCGTTTCTTATCAGCATCACTTCCGTGAAATGCCCGGTTTTCAGATCCCGGAATCCCGCCACCTGTTCCCCCGTACAGATACTGGCGCGGATGACAGGTTCCACGGCCGTCTTGTCATAATGCTGCGTTTCTTTCTTTTTCCTAAATAACATCTTCTTTTCTTTTGACCATCCTTATCTCGACGACCGGGGTACCGAGTCTGATTTCCTTTTCTTTGCCATCGGGATGGAAACCGAAACGTTCGTAGAAACGGATCGCCCTGCCGTTCTCTTTCAAGACCCAGACGGCGATCAGGGAAGGATCCTTCAGTTCTTTCAACGCTTCCTTCATCAGCCTGCCGCCGATGCCCTGTCCGTAGTATTCTTCCAGGATATAGATCGCATAGACCTCGCCTGTATCCGCAAGGTCTTCATCGCGGCAGTCCCCGTAGCTGACAAAACCGATGACCTTGCCATCGTCTTCCGCGATCAGGAGATGATCGGGAAACTTCAAAGCGATCTCTTCGCATTTTTCAAGAGTCATCCTGTCCAGATACGACTTGTCTATGATTCCCGCATAGGCCTCGTGCCAAGATTTCCAGTGTACGTAGGCTTTTCCTTTCAAGTCTTTCTCGGTTTCTGCTTTTCGGATAATGACAGCCATGTTTTTCCTTAACAGTATTATCTATGAAAAGCGATAAAAAAGCCATGTTTCCATGGCTTCTATAAACACGATCGTCCTGTCTATTCGCCGCTGATGGCGATCCCTTCGAACAGGATGCTCGGACAGGCGATGGGCTGCGTCTTCCATTCCAGATCGCCGCCAATATCCCTGACGTTTTTCATCAGTTCCAGGAAATTGCCTGCCGCCGTGATGAGCGTGACGCTCTTGTCTCTCTTGCCGTCTCTGACACAGTAGCCGCTGCATTGCAGAGAGAAATCGGTGCTGGCCAGATTGATGCCCGCATGAAGACCCTGGAATCCTTCGATCACCAGACCTTCCTTCATTTCTTCGAGCAATTCATCGAACGACTTCGCACCCGGAACGATATAACAGTTATGCGGACGGACGCCTACCGGTGAATCATAGCCCTGTTTGAAGCCGTTTCCTGTGCTTTCCATCTGCATGCGCATGGCAGAGCTGGTGCTGTGCAGCATCGTCTGGAACGTGCCGTGGTCGACCAGGGTCTTTTTGGATGTCGGATATCCCTCATCGTCATAGTTGCATATGACCAGTGCATCCGTATTCTTCGGATCATCGATGATACTGACGTTGTCGGCAAAGATCTTTTCATTGAGTTTATCCTTTAACGGAGAGATCCCCTTGCCGATCAGATCACCTGAGAAGATGCCCGAGAACGCGGTAAACAGCGAGGTCATGGCATCCTTTTCGATGATCACGGGGTACGTCCCGCTGGGAATGCTGGAGGCATGCAGCTTGTTCAAGGCTTTGTCTGCCGCTTTCTTTACGAACGCATCCGTATCGAAGTCCCTGATGTCATAAAGCAGTTCGACATTGAAAGAGTTCTTGATCTCATCCCCTTCTTTGACTGCCACGCCGGCAATGATCGCCTGTGCCTGCGAAGCATCCCGGACATGCATGTCGCGGGAATTGCTGATCTCCCTGCTGGATGCCTGTTCGGTATAGAACAGGTCGGTGACCTGAAAGACTCTTTCGTCATAGGCATGGAACTTGTCTTCGATTTCTTTGAAGGTCTTATCGATCGAAGCGGCATCCGGTCTGACGAAACGGTTTTCTTTTGCGACTTCTTCGGTCGTCATCGGTTCAAGAATGATTCCGCTATCGGCAGATGTCGTAGCTTCTGCCTGTTCGATCATCGTCCCTATGAGTTTTTCCATGTTCGCATCGGAAGCATCTTCGGTCGAAATGGAAGTCATCTTGCCTCGATACAGTCCGCGCAAAGCCGTGCCTAAGACATGAGATTTGACATAACTCTCCATCTCGCGTTCATAGTAGGTGACGTTCTTTTCTTCAAGATCGTTCTGATAGATCTCGAAACTGTCGAAACCTTTGCTTAACGCATAATCGATCCATTTCTGCTTATTCATTTGCTGTACCTCCGACGATGATAGATCTCACTTTGATCGGCGGCTGGCCGACATCCGTCGGGATCGAACCGCTCATCGATCCGCACATGCCCTGGCCCCTCTTGACGGTCTTGCCGACTTTTTCGATATCGAACAGGATCTCGTTTCCCTTGCCGATCAGGGATGCCCCTCTGACCGGATACGTGATCTTGCCATTCTCGATCATATAGCCTTCCAATACCGCAAAGTTGAATTCGCCGGTCTGCGGGTTGACGCTTCCTCCGCCCATTTTCGCGGCATAGAGACCTTTTTCGATCCCTTCGAAGAGTTCCTCGAACTCGCTGGTTCCCTCGCAGATGAACGTATTGGACATCCTGGATGTCGGTTCATACATGTAGGACTGGCGACGGGAACTGGAAGTCGATTCCGTATTCATCCTTCTGCCATTCAGCCGATCCACCATATATGATGTCAGGATGCCGTCTTTTATCAGCACCCTTTTCTTCTGGAAGTTGCCTTCGTCATCGATATTCTGTGAACCCCAGGCATTCGGGATCGTCCCGTCATCTACGGCGCTTACCACATCGCTGGCGATCTTCTGGCCGAACTTGCCGGAAAAGACGCTCTGGTTTTTCGCTACCGAGGTCGCTTCCAGGGCATGCCCGCAGGCTTCATGGAAAATGACGCCACCGAACCCGCTGTCGATGACCACCGGCATCTTGCCGCTTGGACAGTCTTTCGCGACAAGATTGACCAGCGCCACTCTGGCGGCTTCCTTGCCGATCTCCTCCGGTCTGACCGTTTCATAGAATTCCAGACCCATGCCGCCGCCAGGCGAATCCTTGCCGCTTTGGAAGCTGTTTCCTTCCTGGCTGTAAGCCGTAACCATCATTCGTGTCCTGACTCTGGTATCGGAGATGAGCCTTCCTTCGCTGTTGGAGATCTGCACCTCCTGCCGGACATTCAGCAAGGTGCCATCGACTTTCACGATCCTTTCATCGACCGCCTTAGCCGCATCGTTGGCCCTCTGCAACAGACTCGCTTTATCGGCCAGCGATACTTCATCGAAACGTATCTTTACAGGATGTCTGTTTTCATACTCGACCCGTTGCAAAGCGACGTCCGATCCTTTTTCTTCTTTGCCCAAGGCATCTCTGAGATCATCGATCAGATCGGTCAGGGTCTTTTCATCCGTTTCATTGGCATAGCCATAAACTGCCTGCAGCCCCTTATATAAACGGATGCCTACGCCGAAAGTATTCTTCGTAAAGATATTTTCAACGCTGCCGTTGAGCATATTGATCGTTTCACTCAGCTCCTTTTCTTCATAGATTTCTGCGAAATCCGCATGGGAATCCATGCATCGGCTGAGATATTGCTCCAGTTTCTTTTTTTCCAGCATAAAATCCTCCTCACTGTTTATACTAACAAAAGTAGCTCGCAACTGAAAAGGAGATCGCTTCTTTATTATTTTTATAAATAAAGAATTTGTTTGACTAAACGATACCGCCATGATAGAATTATTTAGCAATCCTTGGAGACTTAGCTCAGTTGGGAGAGCACCTGCCTTACAAGCAGGGGGTCACAGGTTCGAGCCCTGTAGTCTCCACCATCGAAATCTGCCAACTTAGCGCAATAGGTAGAGCAACTGATTTGTAATCAGTAGGTTACGGGTTCGATTCCTGTAGTTGGCACCAGATAGGAAAGAGAACGCCTTATAAGGGGCGTTTTTTTTAATGTCTAATTTAATTTGCCTCCACTTTTTGCCTCCGTTTTACTCTTTGCTGCGCTTCACGATTCAGAACAGTCGTACGCCGTTCGATATGATGATATTTTCATAAAAGCGATCTATGTATCTACATCTTTCCGATTCTTTTGTATAATCAAGATAGCAGGAGGTACATGATATGACTGACAGAGAACAGCGTATCCACGATCTGGCTCTGATAATTGTTGAGAATTCTCTGGAGGATATCGATGATTCCTTTGGAGTCAGACAGTATGTCGAAGAAGCCGTAAGGATCTATAACGAAGCGATCGAACTGATCGATAAAGAACTTGACTGAAAAGGACTTTACTGATGAAGTCTTTTTTTTATTTCTTTCGATATGATTTGATTTGAAGTATCCGATCAGATGTTCTGTCCGGTTCGATCGACTGCCATGTATACAGTCCCGGCGATCCTGTCGTGCGGCATGGAGATCGTGCCTTTTTTGAAAACGATATTAACGAAATAGATGATGAAGTATGACCTTGCAAGAATGAAAAACCCGATCTTTGTCCAGTCATTCATGAAAGCGAATCCGCCCGAAGTCAGATAATCCGCAATGATTTCCGGCAATTCCGTAAACGCCCACAGACTTGCATATCGTTTGAGAAGCTGCCTGTTTGTGACATATCCTCCATCTTCGGAGACGAGAACCATCCTGCATATCGCATGTCCGACCGTATACCCTTTGGAAACCAGTGTCTGCAGGAATGAAAACAGACAGAAAACCGTCCAGAAATAGGCCGAAGCATCATCGGCAAGTTTTTCCAGCTGCGGCATAACATAGACGATAAGACCTCGCAAAACGATGAAGACTACGATGCAGAAGAAACGGTCGAAATCAGCCGCCCAGAATCTCCGCCATCCCGTTACCTTTTGCCCGGCAGTCCTGCAGTAGCTGTCGATCGCGTCTCTGTCAGGCAGTATCATCATAAACAGATAGGCGATCTGATATCCCAGAACTCCTCCCAGGGTATTGCAGATGAGATCTTCGATGTCCGCCAACCGATATGGGCCGGGATAGATCCCATACAAAGCGGACAGCTGCGTCAGCTCATAGAACAGGCTCAGAAGGAAGGAAAAGAATACGGTACGGCCGAAGCTTTGTTTGAAGTAATAACGCAGATAGATGCCAAACGGCAAGGTCAGCAGGACATTGAAAAGAAGCTGCCACAGCGAAAAACTCTTCAGATAAGCGAAAACGTTGCTGAGGTTCAGTTTCTTCCCGCTCCAGTAGATCATGATCTGGTTGCATGGAATGAGATTCAGATGATCCTGCCAGCGGCTCCCGATCGTCGACTCTCTGTCTGGAAGCGGAAGGATGACCATAAAATACGCGATCAGCATGTACAGGATAAAGCTGTAGATGATCAGCGTTCTGAGTTTCGATATCGCTCCGTACCTGTGATACTGGTATAAGCAGTACGGCATCGTAAAAATCATCGCCAGAAGCGGAAAAACCAGTATGCCTGTCAGAATATCTTCAATGTAAGTCATAAACCCTTATTCCTTCATTTTCCTGATGACATAACATTACCACAAAAACCGCTTTCTGATTCCTTCTTCTAATACCCGATATGGTATGATTAAGTGGTACAGAGAAGGAGGATCTTATGAATATCGAAGAAAAACTGATTCAGGCGATCAGCGAAATCATCAAAGAAAAGTATTCGATCGAACCTGAAGAAGGAACGGTCATGGTCGAAATACCGAAAGACAACGGCAACGGCGATTATTCCACCAATATTGCCATGCGTCTTACCAAGATCCTCAAGCGCCGTCCTCAGGAGATCGCGGAAGAACTGAAAGCCGAACTGCAAAACCGATTGGATGATCTCCAGAAGATCGAGATCGCAGGACCGGGTTTCATCAACTTCTGGTTCAATAAAGATGCGATTGCCAACGTGATCAATACGGTATTGGAGAAAGGCTCCGTCTATGGGCATTCCGATACCGGCAAGGGACTGAAAGTCCTGGAAGAATATGTCAGCGCCAACCCGACCGGTCCGCTGCACTGCGGTCATGCGCGCGGAGCATGCTGGGGAGATTCCTGCGTCAGGATCATGAATGCGGCAGGCTATGACGCGACCAGAGAGTATTACATCAACGATGCCGGTGCGCAGATGATGAATCTGGGCAGATCGCTGCTGGGAAGATACCGGGAACTCTTTGGCTTGGATTTCACGCTTCCGGAAGACGGCTATCACGGTCCCGATGTGATCGAGATCGCCAAAGAGATCAAAGAAAAATATGGCGACAGATTCCTGAAGATGGATGAAGAGGAAGCCGTGCTGGAACTCAAGGAAATCGGAAAAGAACTGGAACTGGATCGGATCAGAAAGGATCTTGAATACTACGGCTGCGAATTCGATTCCTGGATCTCCGAGCAGTGGATCACGAATCAGGGAATGGTCGAGAAAGCGGTCGAACGCATGCGTTCGATGGGTCTTCTGTATGAAAAAGATGGAGCGATCTGGTTCGAAGCGACGAAATATGGCGACGACAAGGACAGGGTCCTGAAAAAATCGGACGGCTATTATACCTATATGACGCCGGATATCGCCAATCATATCTATAAATATGAACGCGGTTATGAACTGCTGGTCAATATCTGGGGAGCCGATCATCACGGCTATATTCCGAGAATGAAGGCAGCCATGGAAGCGTTGGGCTATCCAAGAGATAATCTGCAGGTCGATCTGTGTCAGATGGTTAGGATGATCGAGAACGGCAAGGAAGTCAAGATGTCCAAGCGTACGGGAAACGCGATCACACTGAGAGAACTGATCGATGACATCGGTGTGGACTGCGCAAGATATTTCTTCCTTTCGAAAGCGCTGGATACTCATCTGGATTTCGATCTGACCCTGGCCAGAACGAAATCCAACGACAATCCCGTCTACTATGCGCAATACGCCTATGCAAGGATCTGCTCCGTATTGAAGCAGGCAGAAAAGTCTTTCACGAAACAGGGAAGCTATACCTTGCTGACACATCCGAAGGAAGTCGATCTGATGAAACACATCAATACCTTCACGGACATCGTTGCGGATGCGGCAGCGACCAGAAGCCCGAACAAGATCTGCAACTATATTCAGAAGCTTGCGACATATTTCCATTCCTTCTATGGCGCCTGCAAGATCAATGATCCCAAGAATCCGGAACTGACCAACGAACGTCTTGCCCTGGCGGAAGCCACCAGGATAACGCTGAAGAACGCCTTGTATCTGCTGGGTGTCAGCGCACCGGAAGTGATGGCGAAAGAAGAAACGTCTGTCGAATAATCAAAAAACTATAAGCCGAAGCTTATAGTTTTTTTTATGTCCTGAAGTAATGATATTCAGCAACGGATGACGGTCCCGGTCTTTCCCTGAAGGGCTTCCTTGGCCTTCTCCAAAGAAGTGATCAGCGTCTTGCCGTCAGTCTTCTCGACGAATTCCATGCAGGCTTCGACCTTCGGAAGCATGCTTCCGGTACCGAACTGTCCTTCATCCATGTATTTCCGGGCTTCTTCAAGCGTCAGCTCATCCAGATCGGTCTGATTTTCTTTTCCATAGTTCAGGGAAACCTTTTCGACATTCGTCAGGATGATCAGCATGTCCGCTCCGACATCCAGCGCCAGTCTGGTGCACGCGCGGTCTTTGTCGATAAAGGCAGCAATGCCTTCGTATCGTCCGTTCTTTCGGATGACAGGGATGCCTCCTCCGCCGACGGTGATGACGATCGTATCCTGAGCAGCCAGTTTCCTGATCGATTCCAGTTCGACGATCGCCAAAGGTATCGGCGAAGCGACGATGCGCCGATAGCCTTTCGGGAATTCTTTAAACGTGTATCCCGTCTTCCGGGCGATCTCTTCCGCTTCTTCTTTGGAGTAGTAGGAACCGATCGGTTTGGTCGGATCCTGGAAAGCTTCGTCGTTTTCATCGACTTCGATCTGGGTCACGATCGTTGCGACATCTTTCACGATGTTTCTATCTCTCAGTTCGTTCTGCAGAGCCTGCTGCAGATGATAGCCGATATAGCTTTGAGTAATAGCCACACATTCAGTAAAAGGCATCGCCGGAGTCATGCCCTGCTGATATGACGTATCAAACGCCAGATTCACCATGCCGACTTGCGGGCCGTTTCCATGTCCGACTACGACTTCGTATCCGTCTTCCACCAGATCCGCAATGGTCGAAGCGGTCTTTTTCACCAGTTCCAGCTGCTGTTCAGGCGTACTGCCTAAGGCATTGCCTCCCAGCGCGATCACAAGTCTCTTGCCCATATTATTTCAATGTCGCATACATGACGGCTTTGATCGTATGCATCCTATTCTCTGCTTCATCAAATACTTTGGACTGTTTCGATTCGAAGACTTCGTCCGCGACTTCCATTTCGGTCACGCCGAATTTCCTGGCGATCTCCGCGCCGATCGTGGTATTGGTATCATGAAACGAAGGAAGGCAATGCATAAAGATGGCATGCTCATCCGCGTTCGCCATGACTTCCCTGGTCACCCGATAAGGTTCCAGAAGCTTGATCCTCTCGGTCCAGACTTCATCCGGTTCTCCCATCGATACCCAGATATCGGTATAGACGACATGTGCGCCTTTGCTGCCTTCTTTGACATCGGACGTCAGCGTGATCGTGGATCCGTTTTCTGCCGCGATCTTTCTGCAGGTTTCAACCAGTTCCTTCTCCGGCATCTGTTTCTCAGGTCCGCACGCAACAAAGTCGATGCCCAGCTTGGCACAGACCACCATCAGCGAATTGGCGACATTGTTCCTGGCATCCCCCATGAATACCAGTTTCCTGCCGCGCATGTCCCCGAAGTTCTCTTCCGCGGTCATGATATCCGCCAGCATCTGCGTCGGATGAAACTGCGTCGTCAGTCCGTTCCACACCGGAACACCGGACTTCTCTGCCAGTTCTTCGACGATCGACTGGTCGAATCCCCGGTATTCGATGCCATCGTACATCCTGCCCAGCACTCTTGCCGTATCTTCCAGAGATTCCTTCTTTCCCATCTGCGAGGAACCCGGATCCAGATATGTGACGCCCATACCCAGGTCTCTTCCTGCGACTTCAAAGGAACAGCGCGTCCTGGTCGAGGTCTTTTCAAACAGCAATACGATCTGTTTCCCTTTCAGATAATCATGAGGAACGCCGTTCCGTTTCATCTTCTTGAATTCCTTTGCGAGGTCGATCAGATAACGGATCTCCTCCGGAGTGAAATCAAGCAGCTTCAGGAAACTGCGTCCGCATAAGTTAACACCCATCGATATCTCCTCCTATATTGAATATTCAATCTTCCCTGACCAGAGGCATGGACATACATCTCGGTCCGCCGCGGCCTCTGGATAATTCCGCGCTTGGTATGGTTATGACGTTCAGCCCTTTTTCCCGCAGGATAGCATTGGTGACGTCATTCCGTTCGTAACAGATGATCGTACCGGGAGCGATGCAAAGGGTATTCGATCCGTCGTTCCACTGTTCCCTGGCAGCGGCGATCATATCGTCCCCGCCGCAGTCGATCAGTTCCACTTTATCGACTCCCGTATATTTTTCCAGGATGTGTTCCAGACTATCCTCCAGCAGCCGGATATCAAGGTCGTCCGGATTGTGGTCCGTCTTGTGAGGCGGCTTGATTTCAAATACTTCCAAGGGACCGATGATGGCCGGATGGACCGTATACTTATCGGTATCGATCCTGGTGAATACCGTATCCAGATGCATGAATGCCCGTGTCGCAGGGATCTTGAACGCAAGTACGGTACGGATCTTGCAGTCGGGATCGTTGAACAGGTTTCGAGCGATGGTTTCTACGGCATCCGGAGAAGTCCTCTGGGAAATGCCGATCGCCAGGACGCTGTCTGTCAGGTTGAAGACATCGCCTCCCTCGATGCTGGCATGCAGATCGCGGTCATAGTATCTTCTGACCATTCCGGCGTAATCCGGATGATACCTTAGGATATAGTCGGCGTAGATCGTTTCTCTTCGCCGGTTCGGATATTTCATCCGATTCAGGAAGACTCCTTCCCCCACCGAAGCGAAAGGATCTCTTTGGAAATACAGGTTCGGCATAGGATCGATGATAAGGTCATCATCCGGAGCGACCCTGTCCTGCAGAGAATATTTCTTTGCCTTCTCCCCGATTTCCTTCAAAGTGATCCCTTCCATGGTTTTCAATACAAGCTCTTTGCCACGGAAATTCCCGATCATGTATTCATAAAGCTTATCCTGCCATCTCTGCGTCCGGACATCGCCTTCTTCCAGCCACTGGTAAAGAAAAGGCCTGATCAGCTTCGGATTCTGATCCAGCACTTCCGTCATCAGATCTTCGAGATAGACGACTTCGACGCCATGATCCCTTAAGACCTGCGCAAAACAGTCATGTTCCTGCTGAGCGACTTTCAGATAAGGGATATCATCAAACAGCAGTTCCTGCAGACGATCCGGCGTCAGATTGAGCAGTTCTTTGCCCGGACGGTGAAGCAAAACCTTTTTTAAGGGTTTTATCTCACTGGTTACGTGAATTCCTTTCATAAGCCTCCCTTGATGATGCTACGGACGGATCTTTTGCAACCATCCTCCGTCGATATGTACACTTTCATTCTACCAAATTTCATATCTACAGACGGCACAAACACGGTTTTTTCTATTTTGTTTGAAAAAAACAGGAAATAGTGCTATTGTGATAGAGCGATGTGCCTATAGCTCAACTGGATAGAGTGTTTGGCTACGAACCAAAAGGTTGCGAGTTCAAGTCTTGCTAGGCACGCCA
>CADBPB010000160.1 GCA_902796525.1 uncultured Erysipelotrichaceae bacterium
CATGGACCAGGTAACGGCACTCTTTTGCCAGAGGCGAATCGGGGTTGTTGGTGATGGCGATCGTATTGGCTCCGTATTGCGAAGCCCGTTTCGCGCATTCAATCACCCTTGATGCCGTTCCTGAATAAGAGATCAGGATCACCAGCGGCGTATTGGGCGAATAACCGAGATTCTTATTGCTGAGGAAACGGGAGAATTCGATCGCCCGGATCGCGTTGGTCTCGATGCGAGTGATGCTTTCAAATGCCGGTTTCGCGGCAATTCCTGCCAGCCAGCTGTCTCCGCAGCCTGATATGAATATCTTCTGTACATCCCAGATCTCTTTCACCGGAAGTTTCTGGACCTGAGGCAATATGCTCTGATATACGATGTTTGCATATTCCTCCATCCGTCTTGCCTGACGTAAGAGAGAATCGTCGTAATCGCTTCTATTCATTTGTATTTCCTTTCAGTTTTTCATAAATATCCTGTGCCGTCTTGAACATCTCTTCCCTGGTCTCTTCACTCATATCCAGGAAAGGGCCGTACTGCCTGACGTTATAGGAGGCCACGACATTGCCGATCACGCAAGTCATCAGCGGATCGAAACCTTCGCACCACGCCCACAAGGCAGCTCCGGTCGAAGAATTGCCGCAGCCGGTAGGGTCGATTTCCTTTTCTTTTTCCACCGTGCTGATCATCGGAACGAAATAGTCTTTTCCCTCCGCGATCATGTAGGCGCCATCGGTACCGACACGGTAGTATACCGGGATCTTCAGCTCTTTCAGCAAAGGCAGGATCTTTTCATCGGTATCGACACCAAAAATCAAAGCGCACTCGTTACGGTTGATCGAAAGGATATCCACAGCCCGCAAATGATGACGAATCGCTTCAATGCCTCCTTCGAGATAGATATCATTGACATCGTTCAAGACACTCGCAGGAATCTCCCACATGATCTTGCAGCCGCCTTGCTTATGCTTCATCAGCTCCTCGCTGACTTCATCATTCAATGGCTTGCTGGTATACAGACCCTTGGCATCATCCATGAATTTCGTGATGTCTTCGACATTCAGCACCAGGTTCTTTCGTACTTCCGGATCCTTGTCCGGTACATACATGATCCCCTGTCTGCGCATGGCCTGCAGTTCTTCTTCGCTGAACGGATCGCCATAGATCGAATACTCGATATAGCTTCCATCCGGGAAGTACTTCAGTTCGTTGTATTCCGTTCGTTCGACTCTGTAATACAGACCTTCCCTGGAGCAGCGGTTTTGATCGAACCAGGCACCATAAAAGTCATCAAAGTCTTTGCCTACGGATGACAGGAACAGGCAGTCATCCGTACACATCCGCAATGCCGTATATGCATAGAATCCACCTCCTCCCATGATATCTGCCTTCACTCTTCCGTCCAGGAACAACAGTCTGTTGGTAATGGTAGAACCTTCTGCGATATATTTCATATTTGAACCTTTCTTTGATGACTTATATGTGATTATGCTGTTTTTGATTCTTCTTTCTTTTGCTTGTCTTTCTTGGTCTTGCCGCCAAGCTTTTCTTTCCTCATCTCAGCGCTGCCGGTAATACACAAGCCGATGATCGTAATGATGTAAGGGATCATGTTGGCAAACTGATAGGTGAACTGCAGCATCTGCAGCTGGTTGGCAATGACCTGCGAAATTGCGAACATCAGGGCGTACAGCAGACCGAACAGCGGTCTGCCCAGCGCCAGGTTGGATGCGGCGATACCGATGAAGCCTCGTCCTGCGACCATGTTCTTGGTAAAGAACGAGATGTAGGACATGGACATGAATTCGCCTGCCAGACCGGCAAAGACGCCGGAGATCAGCATGGCGATCATCTTCGTCTTCCTGACGTCGATACCAAGCGAAGACGCGGCTTCCGGAGAACGGCCGACGGAACGGACCCGCAACCCAAGCGTGCTCTTGTATACGATGAAATGAGCCACGAAGACCGAAATGATCGCAAAGTATGTAACCAGGCTCTGACCGGATAAGATCGTGCCAATGATCGGGATATCTTTGATGATCGGGATATTGATGATCGGATAGTTGTAGGAAACAATGGTACTCGAGTCAGCCTTTCTGCCGATCAGAACGAAAAGCAGGAAGATCGTGAAGTAGTTCGAGAAGTTGTTCATGGCGATACCCAGAAGCGTATCGTAGGTATCCAGATAGATGTTGAAATAACCGTAGATCGCAGCGATCAAAACGCTGGCGAGAATGCCAATGATGATGCCGCCGATCAGCGAGTTGGTATAGGAAGTTCCAAGCGTTCCGGCAAGCGCCGCGAACAGCATCATTCCTTCATAGGTAATCGTCTGGACATTGGCCTGCTTACCGATGCAAGCCGCCATGGCACAGAGAATCAACGGAGTAGCGACACGGATGACCGTGGAAAGGAAGTTTGCGCTGAAGATCAGCGGCAACAGTTGTCTGAGTAGATTCATGCCTGCACCTCCTTGTCAGAAGGACCGTCTCCTTGGGCGGCCGCCTCCTGCGCCTGCAGCTCGGCATTGTGCTTCGCGTTGGCAACGATGGCTTTCTGCTGAGGACCAGCCAGAAGACCCTTCGCGGCGATCATGATGATGACGACCTGCTGAACGACATTGACGATCTCGACCGGGATGTTCGAAGTCATGTTCAGGACATCGGCCGAGGTACGGATGTAAGCCAGGAAGGCTGCACCCGGGATACACAGCAGCGGGTTGTTACCAGCCAGGATGGAGATCATGATGCCGTCCCAGCCGTAGCCGGTAGGAACATCCCATTCCATCCTTCGGTAATAACCGTTGATCTCGGAAGTCGCACCAATACCGCAGAAGATCGCGGCAACGATAGAACCCAGGATCACGACCTTGCCGACATTGATTCCTGAGAATTTCGCGAATTCCGGGTTCTGACCGACGGTCCTTTCTTCATAGCCGAAGTTCGTCTTGTAGATGAGGAACCAGCCGATGATGCAGCACACGATGCCGATGATCAGTCCCAGGTGGACTTTCTGTCCGCCGGTGTTAAGAATGATCGGCAGCTTCGCCGATTGGGCGATGACTTTGGTCGCCTCTTTCGAATAGCCGTTGTCTCTCATCGGTCCCGTGATCAGGTAGTTGCCTAACGAGTTCAGGATATAGTTCAGCATCAGCGAACACACGACGATGTTGGCATTGAACTTCAGTTCCAAAACCGCCGGAATCAGCAGTACGACGATCGCTCCGACGCATCCTGCCAAAGCCGCCACGATGAAATGGAACGGCGCCGGAAGGAAGTTCTCCAGTACGCTGATGGCAGCAGATGAGAAAGCCGCCATATAGAACGCGCCTTCGACCGCCAGGTTCGCCGTGTTGGCCGAGAACAGGATGCACATCGCCAGCGACGTATAGAGCAGCGGGCTCATCCTTATCAGCATCAATGCGAAGCGGCTCTTTGAAGTCAAAGGAGCGACGATAAACGTAACGATATCCGAGAACGGTTTGTCACTCGAAATAAAAATCAGAACGAAACAGAAAAGCAGAGAAACGGCGATCGCCAGTATTGCACGGATGACCGTGAAACGCTGTTCGATCTGGGTGGTCGATGTATAACCTTTTTTCCTAGCCATTATTGTTCCTCCTTTTCGTGCACGACAGCCGCGATCTCTTCCTCCGACATCCTCTTGACGCCCAGCATGTATTCACCCAGAACGCTCGGCGTGACGCCTTCCAGTTCCGGGAAATAGGCAACGATCTGCCCGTCATACATGACGATGATGCTGTCGGAGACATTGATCAGCTCATTCAGGTCTGCCGAGAACAGCAGGATCGCTGAATTGTATTTGTCTCTCAGGTCGACGATCTTGCGCCGGATCAGATCGGTAGCGCCGACGTCGATGCCTCTGGTCGGATGGCTCGCCACCAGCAGCCGCGGCGTTGAAGAGAACTCTCTTGCCGCGACGACTTTCTGGACGTTGCCTCCCGAGAGCGTCTTGACCAGAGCTTCCGGTCCGTCGCATTTGACGACGAAGTCCCTGACCAGTTCCTTTGTCTTCTCGGTGATCTCCTTGTGATTCAGGATACCCCGTTTGGAATAAGGTTCATTGAAGTACCTGTCAGCCATGACATTCTCTTCGATGGACTGATTCCGGGAAGCGCCATAGATCGTACGGTCTTCATGCATCATCGATACATTCATGGCCCTGATCTTGTCGATGCCCTTGTCGGCGATCGACTGGGAATCGATCGTGATCGTGCCATGTTGCAACGGCAGCAGTCCGCAGATCGTATCCGACAGTTCGCTCTGCCCGTTTCCTTCGACGCCGGCGACACCGAGGATTTCGCCTTCTCGTACATCGAACGATATTCCATCGATCGTTTTGACGCCGTATTTATCGATATGTTCCAAATCTCTTACTTTCAGAACTGATTTTCCAATGTTAGGTTTATCCTTCGCGATCTCCAGATCGACATCTCTGCCGACCATCATCCGGGA
>CADBPB010000161.1 GCA_902796525.1 uncultured Erysipelotrichaceae bacterium
AAGTCACATGAAAAGGATAAAAGGATCTTTTATAAGTTTATTATATATGATAAAAAGCTTCGGAATCATTCTTCCGAAGCTTTTGTGCGTTTTTTAGGTCGGATACGGATCTCCTGCATCCGTCAGATGAGGCCGGAAACCGGCGTATCCTTTATCGTTTCCTCGATGATGCCGGCGATCTCCTGCAGGCCCGCTTTGTCTTCTTCGCTGAAACGGTTCAGAAGCGGACTGTCGATGTCCAGGACGGCAACGACGTTCCTGTCTTTATGGATCGGAACGACGATCTCTGAATTGGATGCGCTGTCGCAGGCGATGTGTCCGGGAAAACGGTGGACATCCTCCACCAGTATCGTTTCGTCCCTGTCCCAGGCGGTCCCGCAGACGCCTTTGCCTTTTCCGATCTCCACACAGGCCACTTTTCCTTGAAACGGTCCCAGGATCAGTTTTTCATTCTTTACGAAATAGAATCCGACCCAGTTGAGATCATCCATGCTGTCATTCAGCAGCGCCGTGACATTGCACAGGAAAGAAAGCAGATACTCCGTTTCTGCTGCCTCGACCTGTTTTTTAAGTAATGCGTAATCCGTCTGTTTCATGTTCAGAAAAGATAATCGTTATTCACGTCGCATAAACGGATGGCCCGGATCACTTCTTCGTGACCGTAAGGCACGAATGATTCTTCGCCATGGGAACGGTATTCCTTGCCTTCTTTCATCAGAACGAGCGACCAGCGGATCCCGTCTTCGATCTTCGAAGCATCGGCAGGATACTCTTCTTCCCATCGTTCGATCTGCGCTGCTGCGATCGCGTCTTTAAAAACTCTGCTATCGCTTTCATTCAGTTCTCCGGAAACGTTTTCCAAACTTGCGATATCCGTCGTGATCTCATAGGCAACAAGATCCCCATAACTCGCAAAGAAACGATAGGAACCATTCAGACAATCAATGAGGTATTCCAATTCTGTCATAGCTAAACCCCTTTACAGTTCTATTTTACCTTATGAGGCATTTCCTTTGCTACCGCTCAAAGAAAAAGCCTTAAAGAAACACGGCTAGGAACAGAGAAAAACACGATACATGTTCTTTAAAGCTCATTCAAAGAGAATAACTGCTTATAGTTAGCGTTTGCTAACTATTATTAGTTTAATCCCTGTCTGCGAAAGATGCAAACATTTTGTATGATTTGAGATCAAGAGATGCCAATTGCCTGAAAAAAAGATAAAATAAAGATGATGAAAAACGAATTATCATATACGCTGTCCCTGGACAGTTCCGAAGTCAGCAAGTGTCTGCTGTGTCATGATCCGGACTGTACGAAGGCGTGTCCGAAACACGCTCCGGTCGGCGATATCCTGAGATCGTTGTATTTTGAGAACTATCTTGGCGCTTTAAAGAAACTCGGTGCAACAGACTGCCGCGATTGTCCGGCGCCTTGCGAGAAGGCCTGCGTATTGCAGGATTCCAAGATCCCGGTGCAGATACAGGAGGTTTTTTCTGCATTAAAGGAAGACCGCGAGGTACTGCCCGAACACAAGATCGAAGAAGTCGACATCTCTACCGAGATCTGCGGGGTAAAGCTGGAGAATCCGTTCCTGCTATCTTCTTCCGTTGTCGCCAGCACCTATGACATGTGCAGACGCGCTTTCGAAGCAGGCTGGGCAGGTGCGGCTTTCAAAACGATATGCAGTTTTCCGCAGCACGAGACCTCTCCGCGATTTTCAGCCATCCGTAACCATTCCCGTTCCTTCTATGGATTCAAGAATATCGAACAGCTGTCCGATCACAGTGTCGAGGATAATCTGAAGATATTCCGTCAGCTGAGAGAAGAGTTTCCATCCAAAGTGCTCATCGCCTCGATGATGGGCCGCAACGAAGCGGAATGGACCGAACTGGCCAGGAAATGTACGGAAGCAGGCGCTTCCATCATCGAATGCAACTTCTCATGTCCGAACATGGAAGATAACACGCTTGGTATCACGATCGGCCAATCCGAAGAACTGGTCGAACGCTTCACCAGAGCGACGAAAAAAGGCACGGATCTTCCGATCCTGGTAAAGCTTACCCCGAATGTCACCGACATGGTTCCGATGGCTCTGGCCGCGAAAAGAGGCGGAGCGGACGGCATCGCCGCGATCAATACGGTCAACTCTATCACCGGTGTCAACATCGATACCTTGTCCGCAGAACCCGAAGTCCGTGGACACTCCATCATAGGCGGCTATTCTGGTCCGGCAGTCAAACCCATCGCTTTGCGCTTCATTTCCGAGCTGGCACATTGTCCGGATCTGTCCTTCATGCATCTCAGCGCCATGGGCGGGATCGAAACCTGGCGGGATGCCCTTGAGTACATCCTCCTGGGTGCCGGCAGCGTACAGATCACCACTTCCATCATGCAGTATGGCTACCGGATCATCGACGATCTCGTCGAAGGACTGTCTGAATATCTGAAATGCAAAGGCATCGCCCGTTTGGATCAGCTGGTCGGCGCAGCGAGTTCCTCCGTGGTCGACCCTCAAAGCATCGAACGGGATACGATCCTGTATCCTGTCATCGATCTGAAACGCTGCAACGGCTGCGGAAGATGCTACATCTCCTGCATGGACGGAGGACATCAGGCGATCGCATTCGATGAAGAGACCCGTCGGCCGAAGCTGCTCGCTTCCAGGTGCGTAGGCTGTCATCTGTGCAAGCTGGTCTGTCCGTGCGAAGCGATCGGCGTCGCAAATAAAGCGGTCTCTTCGCATCGGTGATCCTTATTCCCGTCAAACGAAAACGTCCCGATCGGGACGTTTTTTATTGCCGCTGTTTCTTACAGCTATTTCTGGAAAAAGTTCATGATCCTTTCCTTGAAATCATCCGCTTCATCGTAGACCGCATGACTGTAGTCTTCGTAGAGATAGATCTCGCTGTCCGGCAGCTGTTCATGCAGGAAGATCATCTCTTTGGGAGCGATGACCTGGTCTTTGATCGAACCCAGGACCAGCGTCGGGATCGCGATCCCTTTGACCTGTCCGCTTACATCGAAACCGAGACAGCCTTTCGCATAGACCGAAAACTTTCGCAGATCCTCTTCCGTCATGCCTTTGTACATGAAGGCCAGAAACGGTTTGAATTTACGATACGTCTGCGGAGAATAGATCAGCTTTGAAAAAGCCTGCGTCAGTTTTTTGGCGTCCTTTTCTTCCGCCAAAGCGATCCATTCGGAAGCCTTGCTGTCATCGAAACGGGAAGCGGTCGAAGCAAGCACCATTTTCTTGAACAGTTCCGGTTTCTTCAAAACTATCGTCTGAGCGATCATGCCGCCCTGCGAGACGCCAAAGAGATAAATATCCTTCAATCCCATCTCGTCGATCTTTGCCAGCGTATCTTCGGCCATCTGATCGATGCCGTATTCCTCGCCGATGTCGCTGCGGCGATCGAACAGATAGACGGTATAATCGTCGTTGAAACATTTGTAGGCGGTCTTCACGCTTTTCGCCGAATCGGCGATCGGTTTCAGGCTCAATCCCGGCAGGATGACCATCGTCTTGTCGCCCTTGCCGAACTGTATGCAATTCATTTCCATGACACATTCTCCTTCCAATCGGTCTTCACTGTAACCATACTATCATTTTTTCTTATTAAAATATGCAAACAACTTGTGAATTTTCTAACAATTGCTTTATACTATATTCAGAAATGAGGAGAACTATACATGGCTAATCGTTTTGTTTTGAATGAAACTTCTTACCACGGCAAAGGCGCGATCAAAGAGATCCCCAACGAGATCAAAGCCCGCGGCTTCCAGAAAGCGTTCGTTGCTTCCGATCCTGATCTGATCAAATTCGGCGTGACTGCCAAGGTGACCGATCTTTTAGATGAAGCAGGAATCGCCTATGTCGTTTATTCGAACATCCAGCCGAATCCTACGATCGAGAATGTCCAGTCCGGTGTCAAGGCATTTGCGGAAGCAGGTGCAGACTGCATCGTCGCGATCGGCGGAGGCTCTTCGATGGATACCGCGAAAGCGATCGGCATCATCAACACCAACCCGGAATTTGCGGATGTCCGTTCTTTGGAAGGCGTCGCTCCGACCAAGAATCCTTGCACGCCGATCCTGGCTGTCCCTACGAC
>CADBPB010000162.1 GCA_902796525.1 uncultured Erysipelotrichaceae bacterium
AGTTGACCAGCCAGATGCAGTAAGCATCGGAGTTGCAGCAGGTCGTGCCCGGCAGATCATAGTATTCCTGCCAGTATGGAGCGATCCAGTCGCCGCATTTCAGGATGATTGCAAGAGTGACCAGAGCCAGAACGATACCTAATACCGCGGAAACGACGACACCCAGATTCATTCTGATGCCCAGGTAGTAAACCATTGCGGCAGTAAGGATGAAGTGCCAGTAGTTCCATACGTCGACGTCCATCGTCTTCGTGAATTTGGTCCTGATCAGGATATAGTTCAGGATCATTCCCAGCGGAACGATAGCGATCGAGAAAGGCGTAGACCACGCGATCGCGGAGATGCCTTCCCAACCGATGTCGGTAGCGACGAAGCCGCTGCCCATATCGGAGTAATAGGACACAGCCGGAGAAAGCGCTCCGACCAGAGTTCCGATGACCAGGTCGATACCGATCAGACCGGTACCGATGCGCAAGCCGTTCTTGAAAGACTCAGAGAACTTCATCTTGAAGAACATGCCCATGATAGCAATCATGAACGGAAGGAATACCGCTCCGCCCAGACTGAGGACAAAATTTACAACACCAGATAATATTTCCATATTTCCCCTTTCTTTGTAAATTACTTTTCGCTGTTTTTCTTTTCAGCTTCCAGCAAAGCTGCTTCGACGTTTTTGATCGTTTCCTCTTCATTGATTCCGCTGATCAAACCGTCTACTCTTACGATCAGTGTTTCCGAATTCTGTGTGTACTTCGATGTCACGAAACAGACATCGTAGTCGTTGACGTTTGCAGCGACATTCTGGATCCTGTCCTTATGAATATCGACTTCAACGCCGACGTTACTTGCGATTTTAAGGATCTCTTCAGCGGCATAGCTGCTGGTTGCGATACCCGAACCGCACGCAATTAAAACCTTAACCATATCCCTCCTTTCTTATCTGTGCAGATCTTCTAATTTAACTGTAAGATAAACTCTGTTGGCATTTAAGTCTTAAATAATTCAAAAAAAATGAAAGGATTTTTCTTTCTTAACTATGAAAAACCGCTTTCTTTCATATAAAAAGCGCTGTCAATCGAATCAGGATTGATACGATTGGGAATACCGGGGCAAGAAGCATTCCATCACGGTTTGCGACAATCCCAACAGCAAGTATGAGCACTACATGGCGACATTTCCCGAAGAGATCAACATCACGATCCACAAAGAGACCGGGAAATACTATGTCAGCAAGGTAAAGAGGGCGCAAAGCCGCAGATCCCTGTGGACCTTGCTCGCATCCATGCTTCTGGGCCGGATCATCGCGAATATGCTCGTCAGATAAAATCTGAAGACCTGTTCGTTTTATCGCATGACGAATCGCCAGGATAGAAGACCGGGACATCGGTTCGCGCATAGACACGAACCCATATAACAAAACGATTCGAACACTCACAGAAAAAAGACGAAGAGGATTCCTTCGTCTTTTTTGCGTGTGCTACATACTTTTGGAAAAGAGTTTGCGTATTATGGTTCAGCCGTGAATATCAGACAAACGAATGATCAATCGTTATAACACAGATATAACTTGAGTTAATCTGTTTTACTTTCTCATTGATCTGTTTCTTAAGTTCATCATGACTGATCTTGTCATCGGCAGGAAGCAGCACATCAAAAACCAGATTGGAATGTGTGTTGCCTCTTACCAGACGGAAATCATGAATGTTGTAGGAAGGATTGATTTCTCTTACTTTTGCTCTTACTTCTTCTCTTAATACGTTGGCCAGTTCGTCATGCGTATCGATAGGATCCATATGGATGCTGGCAAGGATACGGTACTTCTCCAGTATTTCGTTTTCGATATTATCTATCATGTCGTGGGTTTCCATGATCGGAACAGAAGCATCGACTTCGGCATGCAGCGACATGAAACGACGGGAAGGACCGTAGTCATGCAGGATCAGATCATGGACGCCCAGTACATTGTCATGTTTCATGATGTCGCTTTCGATTTCTTTTATCAGCTCCGGATCCGGCGCCTTACCCAGGATCGTATCCAGCATATCTTTAAAGATATCTATGCCTGCTTTTAATACAAACAGGGAAACGATCAGTCCTATATAGGCATCGATGCTGATGCCGCTGAATCTATAAAACAGCATCGATATCAAAGCGGCCAGCGTCATGATCGAATCGTTCAATGAATCCTGGCTGGCGGCTTTTAATGTTTCGGAACCGATCCTGCTGGCGGCCTTGCCATTCATATACGCCATCAGCAGCTTGATAAGTATCGAAATGATCAGCACGCTCACTGCCGCATAGGAGAAATGTAATTCCTGGGGGTCGATGATCTTGAATACGGCTTCCTTGATCGCCTCGATGCCAACCAGCAGAATCAGAAACGATACGATCAGTCCCGCCACATATTCCATGCGGCCATGCCCATACGGATGATCGGAATCGGGATGTTTGTTGGAAAGCTTGAATCCGAACAAGGTTGCCAGATTTGATCCCACATCCGAAAGGTTGTTTAAAGCGTCTGCTCTTATCGAGATAGAGTTGCTGATAAAGGAAATGATCAGCTTCATAATCACCAGCATGATGTTGCAGCAGATGGAGAATATCGAAAAGACGCTTCCATAGTCTTCTCTGACTTTCGGGTCTTCTGTTTTCTGATAGTTTCTGATAAATATCTTACAAAGCAATTCAAACATATACGTATATTATAGTTCAATCCGTGTACCTTAATTCATATGCCTGACAGCAGATTTTTACCTGTCTCCTGTACCAAAGGTATCCAGGATCCTGTCGTACCTGCCTTCTTCGACTTTGATGGTCGAAGCGCTGCCGGCGGTAAACACCGTTCCTTCATCAGCGAGGATCTGAAGCATCTCCGCCCATTCCTTCAGTATTTCAGGAGTGCACCCTTTGATCTGGCGCATCCAGGTCAGCGTTTCGTCCTGTGGCAGCCCCATCAGCGCTTTATCCGCCGCATCGATCGCACCGGCAAGTATTCCTTTCGGTTTCCACTCCCAAAAAATCATTCTTATGTTTTTTAGATCCATTCTGCGCTCGCTTCTGCTTTTATATTCGCTGTCCCGTTTTTATGGAGCAGCTTATTTCTTCGTTTATTCGTGAGGTACGGCTCCCAGATAGTCGTTAAGACCCGGAACGAACTTCGACTTTCTGCCCAGACTTGATTTATAGATATAGGCATAGCCGTCATATTCGTCATAATCCGAGAAGGCTGCCTTTAGAACACCCTCGGAATGCTCGTTCCCGGGAACGATGTAGTCGATCTTCTTGTCATCTGCCCGGATAGAAGCATACATGAGATCGAGTCCTGATTTCCTCTGTTCTTCCGGCAATATGGCGGCCATCCGTCTGGCGAGTTCAGCCGCCGCTTCTTCATCGACCGCATTGACCGCCCCGATGCCATATTTCACCCCGCTGCTTTCATATTCCTTGTAGTCGGAATACAGGATCTCCACATCGGTAAAACCATCATAGG
>CADBPB010000163.1 GCA_902796525.1 uncultured Erysipelotrichaceae bacterium
GCGGTATCCTTGCTGATGCGTCCTTCTTTGTACAGTTTCAGCAGATCCATGTCCATCGTAAACATGCCGTCTGCTGCACTTTGCTGCATGGTCGCTTCCAGCTGGTGCAGTTTTCCTTCCCTGATCATATTCTGAACGGCAGGCGTGGTCTTCAGCACTTCGAACGCGGCAAGCTGCTTACCGTCGGTACCGGGAACCAGCTGCTGGCAGACGATCCCTTTCAGGATCTGGGCGAGCTGTATCTTGACCTGCTGCTGCTGCGAAGCGGGGAAGACATCGATGATGCGGTTGATCGTGTTGGCTGCGCTCGAGGTATGCAGGGTCGAGAACAGCAGGACTCCCGTTTCAGCCGCCGTGATCGCTGCCGATATCGTTTCGAAATCCCGCAGCTCGCCCAAAAGGATGACGTCCGGCGATTCGCGCAAAGCGGAACGCAAGGACTCAAGATAGCCCGGCGTATCGATGTAGATCTCGCGCTGGGTCACGATCGCTTCATCATGACGGTGGATATATTCGATCGGATCTTCCATGGTGATGATGTGGCACTGACGCGAATGATTGATCCTGTCGATCATGCATGCCAATGTCGTGGATTTGCCGGAACCGGCGGAACCCGTAACCAGCACCAGGCCCTTCTTGTTGTCGGCCAGCGAGAGCACATTCTCCGGAATGCCCAGCTGTACCGGATCCGGCAAGCCAAAGCGGATGACCCGTAATACGGCTGCCAGGGAACCGCGCTGACGGAAAATGTTGACCCGAAAACGACCTAAACCGGACAACGAAAAGGAAAAGTCGTCGTCAATGCCTTTGCTGTAGTTCGCCTCATCTCTTTTCGAGATCGCATAGATCTCCTCTACCAGTTTCCTGATATCCTCCGGAAGCAGCTTCTCTTCTCCTTTTCGTTCCTGCACGCCTTTGCACTTATATGTCACAGGCAAGCCGGCAATAAAGAAGATATCGCTCGCTTCCTTGTCGATGGCTTCTTTCAGGATCTCCTCTATACCCATCAGTTTCCTCCTTCCCACAGATCATCGAACTGTTCCTCCTGTTCCCAGTTCTTATGGATCTTCCATTCAATGATCTGATTCTCTTTCAGTTCGATATGCAGCACATAATCTTCTTCGTTGCTTTCAAACGAAGCATCCGCATCGTTTATATGTTCTTTCAGGAACTCCTGTCCTTTCTTATCCAGACGGTAACGGATCGCTACCGTTTTCGCAAAACGTTCCGCCAGCGCGACATCCGCCTGTGCCGAAGCAAACGACAGCAGGGACAGGATCGTCATTGCCAGAGCGATCAGCGTCAGAAGAATGGCCAGCGGCCCCAGACGAAGCGTTTTCTCTTTCATTCTGTGCCTCCTTTGTATTGCACCAGCTCCAGATCGTAGATGACCGTATCTTTCACGGAAGCATCGATGTCGGCCGTAACCATTTGATCTTCGATCTGATAGCTGACCGTCAGACGGTATCTTCCGTCTTTGGCAGGCTTCAGCTCTTCGTTATAGGTCACGACGATCTTTTCTCCCTCGTAACTGGCGTTGCCGTTTTCATTCAGAAGTTCATACAGTTCTTCCAACGAATCCGCCGCCTTCGTCGTTTCCGCGACATTCTCGCTCAGACAGACGAGATTCGTCAGATCGCGTGCATAAACGGTCTTTCTTGAAGATCTGACCAGAAAAGAAGACAGTACGACGATCACCAGCACGAACGACACCGTCAGAAGGAAGGTTTCCAGATAAAAGACGAATTTCTCTTTGTTTCTCATGAAAACTTCACCTCCCTGCCTTGCAGAAAGACCTTGACCGTTCCTTCATCCGTTTCGATGATCAGCAGTTCCTCTTCCTGTCGGATCGCAAAGGTCTGCCCTTCAGCGATCCGGATCGCATCCTCCGGCATCAGCGAACCGTCGACCGGTCCGTAATCCTCCACCAGATAGCCTTCGTAAAGATAGATCCTTTTGCCATAGCCGGTATCCCCGTCCGCAATGATCAGGACGGTACCGACATTCTCGTTTCTTATCAGCAGATCGGATGCCCGATCGGTCGTAAGAGAAGTGGACAGATACGAAAGACTGGAACGCAATTCGTTATTCGAAGACTGGACGGCCGAAATATTGCGATAGGTCGTCGCGCCAAA
>CADBPB010000164.1 GCA_902796525.1 uncultured Erysipelotrichaceae bacterium
ACATTGGGATCTTCGTTCCGGCATCTGGTCAGGTATCCCGAAAGCATCGAGACGCCTCCGGTCAGCTTTTCATCGACGTGGTCGGCTAAAAAATCGCCATGCATATCGTTGGAATGAAGAAGGGTGATTTCTTTGGTATTCATCCCGGTACTCCTTTCGTTTCAAAAAACGATCTTAGGGTCAGTGATAGAAATTGTTCTTAAATCGGATCTACTTTTATTCTAATAGATAGGCTGCCTTCTTCACAAGTAGCAGTCACGTTGTGAAAATGGATTTGATGATCGTTAATCGCCGTATCGATCACGATATATGATCGCGGCAATATAAAATGTGTAATCTGTTTCATTTTTTTTGAAATACATTGTCAAAGGTCTCTTTTCTACGTGTCAGAAAAAAACATTATAAAATAAAATCGTAAGATCAATATGAACAAAATCACATGTAGCATCATTGAAAAGCTTGTCGCAAACTCAGGTTATGCCATAACCATGGACTCGCTGAGCGAAAAATACGCAGTCAGTAAAAGAATGATTTACAACTATTGTAATGAAATCGAGGACTTTTTCCGTGGAAACGACTGCATTGAAATGATTTCTATCAAAAAAGGCTCGATCGCCTTCACCGGAAACAGCGAAGATGGAAAAAAGATCCTCAGGCTTCTCTCGTCTCTGGGGCTGTACGATTACCGGGCCAACTCCAATGAACGGATCAGTCTGATCCTGCTGTTGCTGGTCATCGAACAGAATTCCCTAAAAATCGAATCCCTGGAAGAGATGCTATCGATTTCACGGGCGACGCTGATCAATGACATGAAAATCGTCAAAGAAAAACTTGACCACATAGGCGCACGTCTTAACGAGAACAAGCACAATGGTTTTTCCATCGACTATCCGGAAATACAGAAACGCGACATGATCTACTCTATCATTCAAGAGATGTGCGACGACAACAAGATCCTTTTCAATGAAGCGATCTGCAATCCGGCAATCAACTACGCCCGCAAGCTGCTGAAAATCGACCGTTATTACCTTAACGCATCGCGAGCGATATCTCTTGCCGAAGAAAAAAACAAAGTCGAATTATCTGATCATGACTACTATTCCATGGTGCTCATCCTCTGCATCATGATGAACCGGATCGAAACAGGAAAAAGCATTTTCCTGAACAATACGGATTTTACCGAAAGCAATGCCGATATCCGGGATTTTTCCAACGATATCAGAGACTATCTGCTGAAGTACATTCCGATCAACCATCAGGAATACTGCTACTTTTGCCTGTGTCTGCACAATTTCCATTTCATCATCAACAAGACAGCTTTATCCATCAATCCCATCAATTTTCATGTGCTGGTCAAAAACCTTCTTTATACTCTTTCCAATCATTATCGTATCCAGCTTACTGATGATTACATCCTTCACGATTATCTGACTGCACACCTATCTGCCTGCTACCATCGCTTCAAGAACGGCGAGATACTGGTCAATCCCTTCAAGGAAGAAATCATACGCAACTATAACAGCGATTTCGTCTTTCTCAAAGATAATGTCGGCATCCTGGAAGAATGCTTCAATAAAAAAATCGACGATGACGAGCTGACTTATATCCTGATGCATATCATTGCAGCGATTGAACGGATCAAAATGCCGAAACTGCTCGCTAAAGTCGTCGTGACAAGCAACGCCGGAATCGCCAACGCGAATATGCTGGCGACAGCCATACGGGAACACTTCAACATCGAAATAAGCGATGTGCTGAGTGTCCATGCCCTCTATCAAAAAATCAACGAGATCGATTGCGACTTCATCATTTCAACGACACCGATCGATTCCGACATTCCTTGTGTCGTCGTAAATGCCGTGCTAGAAGAAGAAAACTATCAGATGATCAGCAAGGCAATTGCCGAAACAAGGAAAAGGAATCATTCTTCCGTGGAACTGGCTGGAATCGCATCTGACAGTGTAACAGCTGAAGGCTGGTATGTCTCCGATCATCTAAGCATCAACAACATCATTCTGAATAAAGAGGTCAGCGATTGGAAAGAAGCGCTGATCAGTGCCGGCGAGCTCCTTCTCTGGAACAACACCATCAGCGTCAACTACTTGAACCAGATGATCAGCCTCGTTCTGAAATACGGGCCGTATATTGTGTTTGCTGATGGCATCGCGCTCGCTCACGCTTCCCCAACCGATGGCGTCATTAAGACCGGTTTCTCTTTTGTCCGCCTGAAAAAGCCTGTTCGTTTCGATAACAGCCCGAAAGACGTCAATATCATAATCGCTTTTGCGATCAATGAAACGCCGGAAGAGACCGCCATGCTAATCAATTTCATGAATATCATCAATATTCCGGAATTCAACCGTAAGCTTATGCAAGCCTCCAGTAAGGAAGAAGTCATCGAGATCATTGCGAATTATGAAAAGAGACGATCTCAAGATAAAAAACAGCCTTCTTCACAAGAAAAATAGAAGAAGACTGTTTTCCAATCAGCCATTCGCAACAAATGACTTGCTATTGCAGCGTTCCGACCAGATAAGGGGGTTCTATCAAGTTTCAGCTGCTTGAATGGTTACCATACGCTGTTTACAACGATTTTCCCATCAATAATTTTTAATGTGACGACTGTCTGCATTCCTTTTTTGTCATAGATCCATAAGGCTTTTGCCTTTTCTTTAAATTCCCATCTATCGACTTCAAAATCGTTGTCTTGCTTGACGATTTCCACAAGATCCTCGATCTTATCGACGCTTAGTCCTTTTTTCAGCATATTCTCTCCTTTATGAATGACAGTACTGTCTGATTGCCAGCTCCTTGTCGGCAAATATCGCTCGGCCCATGACAGCACAGTAGATCGGCGTATCTTTCAAACGCTGATAGACGTCATAATCGATATGGCCATCGACCCAAATTTTTTTGTCAGCTGCCAGATCGATCGCCAGCTGTTCCATCTTTGGAAGGTATTCTTCATAACCGTTACGGTAAGTCGTTGTAGAAACAAGAAAGTATTCACAAGAATCCAGAAGCTCTTTGAAGTTTTCTCTCTCCGTATCTTCCACCCGGAGATTGATTCCGGTGACGATTCCTGTTTCTTTCATTTTTCTGATCACTGCCATGGCATCTTCGATATGGCTTACCTGTACGAATGCAACATCATAATTGCAGGTTAGCAAATCGTCGATATAGCTGAGCGGATCATACACTTCCAAATGGATGGTTTTTTCTTTGCTGCTAGAATACTCGCAGATCTTTCTGGCCATTTTCATGCCGAACGATATCCCGCTTACTGCAACGCCATCCTCAATATCGATATGAACGTTATCGAAATATCGGTCGATATAATCCAGCTCTTCCGCGACCCGCAGTACATCAGCCGAAGCAATCGACGGAGATATCCGCATCCTAGATGTTTCCTCTTTGTTCCTTTGCGTTCTTCATCAGATCCTTGACTCTTTGAGGATCAACAGGATTGAAGAACTTGCCATCGAACTTGATGCCGGTCGCAACAACTGCACCGTCGCATGCTTTCAGGATGTCTTTCACTGTTTCGACTTTGACGCCATTGCTGGCAAATACCGGTGTTTCTGTTACCGCTTTGACTCTTTCAACCAGTGAAACATCGATGCTGGAACCCGGGCGGTTGCTGTAAATCAGTAAAGTGTCCGGATTGAGGTTGAAAGTCAGGGTCTTGACAACCTCTTCAATGGATCGTTCCGCCAGCTGCCTTGTTCCTTCTGGAATGACAGCAGTCATCGTTTTCACGTTTCCGCAACCTACGGCATAACGATGACGTTCTACCGCTCCCGGATCTACGCTGGAAGCGCCATAGACTCCCGCATGTGCTCCGTGGAGACCGCCCCTTAAGAAATCAGCTTCAACAGCAGCCGCCAGATCGAAACCTTTCATCGCATCTGCAGCAACCGTAACGCCTATCGGTACCTTTATCTCTGATTTCAGTTCGCCGATGATACGTGCCATGCAAGCGACCGTTACTGTACCGACATTGCTGGTATAAGGAATTGAAAATTCATTGCAGAAAAGAATGCCATCGATTCCTCCATCCTGATAGGCGTGCAAGTCTTTCCTGGCTGCTTCCAGAGCCCCCTGAATACCTTCTGCAGGGTCATATTTCGGATCGGTAGGAAATGCATGCATATGCAACACGCCGATGATCGGCTTGTCCGTACCGAATAGGTCTTTCATCCACATTTTTCTAGTCCTCCTAAATCTGTATATCTTTGAAATCTCTGACCTCGATGTCCGCAAACGAAGTATCTTGAACAAAACGTGCACCTTTATACGCAACGGTAAAGATACCGCTGGCAATACCCGCCTTGACCCCGTTAGTTGAATCCTCGATGATCATGAGCTCATTTTTTGCTATTCCTAAACGTTCCGCAGCGATGTGATAGATCTCAGGGTCGGGTTTGCTATGAACGAGATCCCTTCCCGACAAGATGAATTCAAAATACTGCAGGATATCTTTCTTCTCTAAAATCGTAAACAGGTATTGGTATCCTGACGAAGAAGCAACAGCCATACGGATCCCTTTAGCACGGCAGGAAGCCAGAAATTCTCTGATTCCCGGAAGCAACGGATAGTTTCGGTCTTTGTTCCGGTTCCGGTAGAATTCTGTTGATTCGCTGATAAAGTCATCCATGGAAAGATCCAGATCGAACTGACTAATGATATCTGATGCGATATCCTGTACATGCTGTCCGATCACATAAGCGATCTCCTGCGCTTCTGTCTCGATACCTATTGTTTTCAAATAATCTAGTAACGCTTCGATATATAGTGTTTCGCTATCGACGATGACGCCATCAAAATCAAATATGATTCCTTTGATCGTGCACATCAGGACAATCCTTTAAAAAAGTTGTCGATCAGATAGCTTCTCAATTCATCGCCTGCCAAAGAATCCATCTTCTCCAAGAAACAATGATCCTTTAGACAAGTGATCACCTGTGAAATGATCTTGATATGTTCCGAATCATCCAGCAGCGCCAAATTGATCACGTAGCGGATATCGATCTCGTTGTCCACGTCGGACATAGATCGGAATCTGACGGGTTCATCCAGACGCAACACACAGATCGCCTGTTTGATGACATACTCTTTAGAAGCGTGAGGAATCGCTACAGGACAGCTTTCTGTCAGTCCTGTCGGATAATTATCTTCTCGTTCGCAACACTTCTCATAGAACTCGTCATTGACGCATCCGTGCCGCAACAGTTCTCCTGCCGTCTGGCTGATTGCTTCACGCCAGTTCTGAGCGTGTCCTTCTATTACATATAATCTGTTCATTTTTCTTCACTCTTAATGTCGTTTTGACTTCTCTTTTTTCTGGGACCGGATACGCGTTCGATCGTGATGAACTTCTTTTTACCAATTTCTTTTAAGATTTCCTCAGCATCTTCTATGCTAAACATGTTGGGAATGCTGAAGATGGTTTTTTTGCGATCTCTCATCTGGAAACGGATCCTCAAAGCCGGATGGTATTCGATCGAAGCGATATTCTCATATCTTATATGACGGACATCAGCCAAACCATCCCAGAAAAAGATTTCGTTTTCCCTGAGCTGCAATCTGGCATTGATCCCTCTTGTCACATACAGAAGCGACAAGATCGTACCTCCGGCAAGAAAAGCCATGGAATATCTGTTTGCCGTAAACGCATTCATGCCTTCCGTCATAAACAGATAGGCCATAGCGGCCAGAAGCACCAGTCCGAAGAGTGCGTATCTGACCGCCAGGTCTTTTTTACATCTGTAGTTTTTCATGTGATCTGAAACAGATCTATTACCATGCTCCAAGCACTTTCGTGATCAGACCGACAATGAGGTTCTGCAGTTCCCAGACACCGGAACCGGTAATCAGACCGGCTGATGCGGTAACGGAACCGGATTCGACTGCCAGCATCGTTGCCAGAGGAGCCATGACGCTTTTCAGTTCATAGAAAACCAGGGTCATAACCAGAGATGAAACAAAGGTCTTGAAGAAGTCGCCTTTCGCAAACAGGGCACAGGCACAAGTCGTGTAGCACAATGAACCAAGGCCTGCGACCGGGAAGAAATTGACACCCGGAACAAACGCCAGAGCCAGTGCGAACGGAATCATGATGACGGCGATTTCGATAC
>CADBPB010000165.1 GCA_902796525.1 uncultured Erysipelotrichaceae bacterium
ATAGTTTGGCAGTGCCTTCCACTGCTCCTCAAGAACCGTATCGGCACCGTTGTTGCCGTAGAGATATTTCTCTACGATGTCGTAAGGATACAAGGCTGCAGAATTGATTTTGACCTCGCCTTTGACAAGTTTGCCCAAATAGTCGCGGAAGCGCTCCTCGTCGTTGCGTAAGAAGGCGTTGCGATAGTTGGTCATGGCCTTGGAAGGAACCTGCGGATAGTTGATGGCGTCATAGTTTTTGGCCGACAGATCGACCTCGACGACCTTTAGATAATGACGCAGGTCAGACAGGGTCTTGCGGTAATCCCGCTCGGACATGCCCAGCTTTTTAGCCAGATAGCGGCCTTTGCGGACCGTCTCTTTATTCGAAGTATTGACCGATGGCAGCCATTTTGCCAGCAAGGAGATGGACTCGTTGTTTTGTTTGCGGCGGATATCCTCGTCAAGTTGTTTTTTGAGGAAGTCCACGATAGCCTCTGGTGCAGTATCAAGCAGATAGACCAGGTCATCATAGCGGCCATACTCGGCGATATAAGGCAGGTTTTTACGGAAGATATCCGGATAATTGTCTGCCAGATATCGAAGCATCAGACGGCCGGTACGGCGCTCACCGAGACCGCCGCGGATATCGCGGGTATAGAATGCCATCTTGGTCGCAAGAAGCTTATCCTCGGCCATGGCTTTGGCAAACAACGTGCAGATATCGTCATCGTTACGGTTACGCAACGCTCCGGCGACCGCAAAGAGGTCGACCAAGGCATCGTTTGTGGAGTCGATAGCCAGCGCACCGTTCTCGGTGTAAGTAGAATGCTGGGTTTTGTTGATGGCGTCAAATAATCTGTTTGTCATAGTCATACCTCCTGTTTTTTCACACGACACTAAGTGTTGATCCTTCTGATTGAGATGGGTTGCTGTGAGTGTCGTTCTGGCAAGATGCAGAATCAGAACAAACCTGATAAGGATTTGCTGCATGCATCTTTCTGTACAAGACGTTATTTGATCGCGGGATTCGAACCCGCTCCCCCTGATCTCTTATCAGGTGCTTACCATTCGGCTAGATCTCTCGTGATTGCTGTAAACGTCTTTCTGTTCCAGACACCTTTTTTCTCCCAAGAGATTGCTGCAGGTGTCTATGTCTTTTGGACATCTTCATCATAACAAAGCCGATTTCCTGATAAAATTGTCACTTTCGGATACAGTTCGACCACCTTTTTATCGATATTTAATGAGATATTCTCACTTTATTGCTATGTTTTTTGACCACTTTCAGTGTACTATATAGATGAAAGGCATCCAAAAATGGAAGAAAAACTCAAGATCTACATCCCGGAAAGCGTCAACAGTATCCTTTTGAAGGATATGGAACGTTTCGAATTCTATAAGAAAGACGGTTCCCTGAACAAGAACGAATTCTACAATACCCTGATCGTCAACTACTACGAGCAGTACGAAGAGAATCAGAGCGCCATCTTTGCACATGTCAAGGAAGCGGTCAAGGAGAGGTCTTCCCTTTCCGAGAGTTCCATCAGCGAGATCGCGGCTGATATCCTGCAGTACGTGGATGTCAGGACCTACCAGCTGGACAAAGAGAAATACGATGTCGCGATCGCCATGAAACCGACCAAAAAATCGCTGGATGACATCGAATACATCCAGAATTATCTTTTAGGCAATTCCACGCTATCCAATTATTTCCGGAATATGTTCGCATCATATGCCTTGCTGCCTCAGGACAAACGGGAGACGATCATCTTCAAACCGACCTTCGAACTGGTCAAAGAAGCGATCGAGAAACAGCGGAAGATCTATTTCACCACCATCAACAGCAAGAATCCTCATGTGGTATCCCCTTATGCGATATCCAATTCCAAGGAAGAGCTTTTCAACTATCTGCTGTGTCAGTTCAACGACATCCCCTACAGTTTCCGGATGAGCCGGATCCGACAGGTCAAGATCCTCAATGAATCTGCTGAACTCTCTGAAGAGAATATCGTCTTCCTGGACCGGATGAACAGGTACGGTCCGCAGTTTTCCTATGAAACCAGAATGCCTCAGGTACCGATCGTCGTAAGACTGACCGAAAAAGGCCAGAAGCAGTTCAAGGCCATGTATCTGCATCGTCCCCAGCCCTGCAAGATCGAGGATGATGTCTATTATTTCGACTGCTCAAGGGCTCAGGCCTTTCAGTATTTTTCCCGACTGGGTTCCAACGCGATGGTGCTGCAGCCTGCGGAACTGATCGAAGATCTGCACCGTTTCTATTCCTATGCGGAACGCAAATACCGCAAGATCGATAAAGCCATCAGAAACGATACAAACGATGAAGAAACATCGGTCTGACCGATAACATATTTTTCCATAATTGAAACATAATTCTGATACAGCGATCTACTATGATAAAGATGCAAGGAAAAAACTTGCACTGCCACTACCCTCCTGAATGTTGTGTCAGTCATATTTATCCCCTTAATCAACAGAAGAAAGCTCCCACATCATATCGGGAGCTTTTCTCATGATCGTTTTTTTATTCTTCCAGCAGCGCCATGCCTACGCTGTAGTTGCGTTCGTGCGAGATCGAGACAGCCAGCTTATATTCTTTGTAGCGGATCTCGGGCTTGCCTTTGGCATCGTTTACGATATTCAGGTCTTTGAATTCCGGAAGCTCATAGTCGCTTAATGCCTTGATGATCGCCTCCTTGGCCGCGAAACGTCCCGCCACGAAACGGACCTTTTTCTCCAAAGGATAGTCTTCACACAGCTTTCTCTCATCTTCGGAAAGCACTTTGCGCATGAATGCATCGCTCAGTACTTTTCTGACCCGTTCATTTTCGACGATATCGATTCCTATGTTCATTGCTGGTAGAGTCCTTTCA
>CADBPB010000166.1 GCA_902796525.1 uncultured Erysipelotrichaceae bacterium
TGTTTCATTTAGATCGTTGGTGAATGGACAGTTCATAAATCTTGTATGCGTATGATAAAGAAGAAGGAAAGGTATGATCAAGGGTATAATATTTGATTTTGACGGCGTGATCAGCGACAGCGAAGTGCTGTATGTCGAATCGCTGGTGGCGTATCTGAAAACGATCGGCATAGATTGCGCTTTTGATGAGGTACAGTATGTGATCGGCCAGAATATGAACGATATCGCTTCCTGTCTGATCAGGCAGTTCGATCTGAAACTGCCCGCGGAAAAAGTGATTCGCGATTCGCTGAATGTCTATCAGAGCATGTTTTCTGTTAAGAACATGGAGCCGATGGAAGGCCTGAAGGAATTCCTTGAGCGTTGCAGGAAAAAGGGCATCCGGATGATGGTCGCTTCTTCTTCGGATTATTCCTATCTTTACGATGCTTTGGATCATTTCGGGATCAGGGATTATTTCGAGACGGTCATTTCCGGAGCCGATTTCGTTCACAGCAAGCCGGATCCTTCGATCTATAATACATCGGCGCAAAGGCTGGGCATCGACAAGAAGGATCTGATGATCATTGAGGATTCGCTCAATGGCATCAAAGCCGGAATCGCATCCGGCATATATACGGTCGCTTTCAAGGGTTCTAAGATCGTACAGGACACATCATTGGCGGATAAGGAAGTTTATTCCTTTAGCGAAATAGAATTATAAAAAGGAGGAAATCAATTATGTGGATGAAAGAAGTATTTGGAACAGACAAGCCGGTCATCGGTATGCTGCATTTAATGGCGCTGCCTACCGATCCCAAGTATGATCCCAAAGGCGGTATCGATGCCGTAGTGGAAAGAGCGAGGGAGGATCTGCATGCCTTGCAGGATGGCGGTATCGACGGAGTGCTGTTCTGCAACGAGTTCTCTATTCCGTACGTAGAGAATGTCAGAGTCGTTACCATCGCCAGCATGGCCAGAATCATCGGTCAGCTGAAGGACGAGATCAGAGTTCCTTTCGGTGTCGATGTGGCTATGGACCCCTACAAGGTGTTTGACCTGGCTTCAGCCGTAGGTGCCGACTTTGTCAGAGAGACTTTCTTCGGAGCCTATGCCGGAGACTATGGCATCAATACTTATCCTCAGGGAGAGATCGAAAGACACAGAGTGGATGTCGGCTGCAAAGACGTCTATACGCTGGCGACGCTGGTTCCCGAGGGAGCAAGACAGGTTTCTGAACGACCGATCGAAGATGTCGCAAAATCTGTGACCTTCTCCATTGCTCCGGGAGCTCTTCTTGTCTTCGGCAACAACGCAGGAGCCGAGATCGACACATCCAACATCACCAGAGCCAAAGCGGCTACCGATACGCCGGTCTTTGCGTCCAACGGCGTAAGAGCGGATACCGTAGCCGATATGCTGAAGATCTCAGACGGCTGTGTCGTAGGTACCTGGATGAAGTATGATGGCAAGTTCTACAACAAAACGGACGTCAACAGAGTGAAACAGCTTATGGATGCAGCCAAAGCGTTTAGAGGAGATCTGTAAAAATGTGGATGAAGGATCTGTTTGGCACAGATAAACCGGTCATCGGCATGATGCATCTGATGGCTATGCCTACCGATCCGAAATATGACAAGGATGCAGGGCTGGACAAGGTCGTTGAAAGAGCCCGGCATGATCTTCGTGCGTTGCAGGAGGGAGGGATCGACGGCGTTTTGTTTACCAACGAGTTCTCGATCCCTTATACCGATAACGTCAGGCCGGTCACTGTCGCTTGCATGGCCGGGATCATCGGCCAGCTGATGGACGAAATCAGAGTCCCTTACGGCGTCAATATCGCCGTCGATCCATACAAGGCTTTCGATCTGGCCTGCGCCGTCGATGCGCAATTCATCAGAGGAACTTTCTTTGGAGCTTACGCTTCCGATGACGGGATTTCTTCGGTGAATATGGGAGAGATGATGAGACACAAGGCAGAACTGCACCTGGATGACCTGAAGCTTCTGGCAACCATCGTTCCCGAAGGGGCGAAGCAGATTGCCGAGCGTCCGATCGAAGACGTCGTAAAGAGCGTCGATTTTGCGATGGCTCCCGATGCGATGCTGGTATTCGGACTGACGGCAGGAAGGCCGATCGATGATTCACTCATCTCCAGGGCAAAGAAGGTGACGGACACGCCGGTCTTTGCGTCAAACGGAGTGAAGTCTTCGACAGTCGAAAGGACCTTGAGCATCGCTGACGGCTGTGTAGTGGGGACATCCCTGAAATACAACGGCTCCTTCTATGATGCGGTGGACAGGGATAGAGTAAAAGAACTTATGGATAACGCGAAGCGTTTCCGAGGTGATCTGTGATGCTGGTATCGCCATCGATCGCCTCCGCTGATGTCCTACGTGTAGCAGATGAAGTCGGATTCATTGACAGATATTTCGACAATATCCATATCGACATCGAAGACGGTGTTGCCGTGGGCGGCATTTCTTTCGGCATGAAGATGGCCAAGGGTATTTGTCGTATTTCAACAAGCAAGGAAAAGACGATGCATCTGGAGGTGCTCAATCCTCTGGACTATCTGGAGGATGCCGTTGCATGCAACTGCGATGTGACATTCATTCAGGTGTCGCATCTTTCCGAGCCTCTGGAAGTCATAAGGAAGTTCAAGGAAGCGGGAGCGAAGACCGGAGTCAATCTCTGCGACGAGGATCTGCTTCGCCCGGAGCTGGATGAGTTGATCGCAGAGACCGATAATATCCTGGTCAATACGACGGCCCATTGGGATCCCGAGCAGAACTACATGCCGGAAATGGAAGATTTCGCTTTGAAGCTGGCAGAAGACGGAAAGAAGAAAATCTGGATCGACGGCTGCGTCACTTATGATACTTTTATGAGGCTGAAGGATTCAAAAATATACTGCGCCGTGATCGGAAGAGGTATATTTAATAATGAAGAGTTGGCGGTACAGCAGTACTGCCGACAGAAATGAGGTGTAAATATGTTGGATAGAGGTTTTACAACAGAAACGATTGAAGAGCTTGTGGAAGCCTGCAGGAAGGATCCTGATTTCGAGGTCGATCATTGGGAATACAATGAAAAGGCCAAGGCTTTATGGATCTATAACGCTAAGAACCAGCAGACCGTCATCATGCTGAAAGTCAACGAGGACGGCTTCATGGTCAAGAGCGTCTGGTAAGGAGGTACGGATATGGATTTTTTCGCTGATACGAGCAACTGGCTGAAAGAGATGTTTCATGTCGAGAAGCCGGTCATTGCCATGTGTCATCTTCTCCCGCTGCCGGGAGACCCCTATTACGATGAAGAAAAGGGTATGGAGGCGGTTGTGGAAAGGGCTCTCAAAGATGTCAAGGCGCTGCAGGATGGCGGAGTCGACGGCATCATGTTTTCTAACGAGTACTCTCTTCCTTATCTGACCAAAATGGAACCTATCACTCTGGCTGCCATGGCATATGTCATAGGAAGAGTCAAGGAAGAAGTGAAGATTCCTTATGGCGTGAACTGCCTGTGGGATCCGATCTCCTCACTGGATGTCGCCAAGGCCGTAGGAGGGCAGTTCATCAGGGAAATCATTTCAGGAGTATATGCTTCCGACTTCGGCATCTGGAATACCAATTCCGGCGAGACCGCAAGACACAGACACAGAATCGGTGCCGATCATATCAAGATGTTATACAATATCGTGCCGGAAGCCGCCGTCTATCTGGCAGACAGGGATATCGCCCAGATCGCCAAGACGACGGAGTTCAACTGCAAGCCCGATGCGATCTGCGTATCCGGGTTAACGGCAGGTTCAGAGACCGATACTCAGGTGCTGACCAAGGTCAAGAAGGCTACTGTAAAGACTCCGATCTTCTGCAACACCGGCTGCAACAAGGACAATATTGTAAGACAGCTCTCTGCTTCTGACGGTGCGGTCTGCGCCACTACCTTTAAGGTGGACGGCAAATTCGAGAATGTCGTTGATTATAACAGAGTCAAGGAATTCATGGATATCGTCAAGGAGTACAGGAAGAGCTTGTGATCTTCTGACAAACGACAGGAAAGACTGCCTTTGACACAGCCTTTCCTGTTCTTTTCTTTTTATCATGGGATATTTACTGGTCATTGTTTCTTCACTGATGTTTGGCATCCTGCCGTCCTTTCAGAATATGGCAATCCTCAACGGCGCCTCAGCCAAA
>CADBPB010000167.1 GCA_902796525.1 uncultured Erysipelotrichaceae bacterium
GCTCAGGAGCCGGCCATGTGGCTGAAGACCAGAGAGATCGTCAAAGAAAATAAAGAACGTCTGAATGCGATACTGGAAGAACTGCTGGCTGATAACGATTATGAGATCGTCCTTACCGGCGCAGGGACCAGCGAGTTTGTCGGCAACAGCATCGTCAACTATCTGAATACCCTGCTGGATTTCAGGGTCCGTTCGATCGGCACGACCGATATCGTAGCCAGCCCAGGTTCCTATCTGCATCCTTCAAGAAGGACGCTGATGGTCTCCTTTGCCCGCAGCGGCAATTCGCCGGAATCGGTCGCGGCTGTCGAGTGTGCCAATCAGGTCTGCGGCAATATCCGCCACATATTCGTTACCTGCAACAAAGATGGTGCCTTAAACAGGCTGGCCGATAAGCTGGAGAACGCCTTCAGCCTGAACATGCCGGATGAGACCAATGACCAGAGCTTTGCCATGACCTCTTCCTATTCCTGCATGTATCTGGCGACCCTGCTGATGTTCATGCAGTACAAGGAGATCGCCTTCGATTCCATAGTGGAAGAACTGGCTGGGAACGGACAGAAGCTGCTGGATGAGAAAGCGGAATATCTCAGGCAGATCGTCGAGACATTCAAGTATCGGCGCATCGTCTATCTTGGGGCGAACGACCTGAAAGGCGTCTCCCAGGAATCGGCGCTGAAGACCTGCGTACTGACAGCCGGCAACATCATGACGACTTTTGATACGACGATGGGGTTCCGTCACGGACCGAAATCGGTTGTCAAGGATGATTCTCTGGTCACAGTCTATCTGTCGGATGATGAATACGGCAGACAGTATGACAGGGACATCGTCAAAGAGATCCGTGCCGACGGCATCTCGAAAACGCTTGTCGTGACAGGCCATGACGATGAAGAGATGCGCTCTGCGGCAGATTATTACATTTCTTTGAACAACGAGGGAAGATATGCGAACACTTTCCTGGGGCTGGAATTCGTGCTGGTCGGACAGTTGCTAGGCATGTTCAAGGCGATCGAAGAAGGCAACACGCCGGACAACCCGTGCACGACCGGACAGGTCAGCAGGGTGGTCCATGGGGTGAAGATCTATCCGATGACCCGGGAAAACTGATTCGAGTATAAAGGCTATCGCTATGTCGATGGCCTTTTTTGTCAGTTGTTTTGCGGTGATGATTCAAAAAAAAGAAAATATCGATCCTGTCCGGTTGAACTTTTGTATATTTATGTTATTATGTTGTTATAACAAGTTATGATCAATCGAAATTCCGCTCTTACGGCTTATGAACAGGTGAAAGAAGATATAAAATTTAAGATCGCCCATGATGTTTATAAAGTCGGAGACAAACTTCCTACGAATATTCAGCTTTGCGATATTTATGATGTTTCCCGGATCACAATCAACCGGGCTTTGTCCGATCTGGAGTCGGAAGGATATATTCAACGGTTCCAAGGCAAAGGCTGTTTTGTCAGATTGAAAGAGATCAATCAAAGCATATCGCATTTTTACAGTTTCACAGAGGAACTGAAAAAGATGGGCTATGTGCCAAATGCCAAGATCATATCTTATTCCCTGATCCCTGCCGATGAGGAACAGGCAAGACAGTTGGACATCGCTGCGGGCGAGGAACTGGTTTACATCAAACGTCTTCGTTATGCGGATGATGTGGCGGTTGCCTTGGATCGTTCTTATCTGCCGTTGAAGTATATTCCGAATTTCGATATTTCCATCCTGACAGGCATTTCTTTATACGATGTGATTGAAAAACACTATGGCTTCCGACCGAATCATTCGGAAGAAACCATTGAAGCCATCAACATCAGCGAAGACGATGCCAAGCTGATGGGAATCAAGACGGGAACGCCGGTCTTACTGGTGAAACGCGTTTCTTTCTATAACGATAAGAAAGTTGAATTCAACTATCGGATCGTCAATTCGAAACTGTTCAAGTATAAGATGTCGCTTGAATAGAGTTGGTTCACTTTTTTATAAAAATCTTTAATAAAAAGGAGGAAAAAATGAAAAATCTATTAAAGGTATTTGCTGCTTTGATGGCTGTGCTGATGCTGGCGGCTTGCTCCGGCGGTGGCGGAAACGAAGGCGGTGGCGATGCTGCGGATGATGGCAAGCTGAAGATCGCTTACTCTGTCCAGTCTTTGGATAACGAGTACTTTGTCACGATTTCTAATGGCGTCAAGGAATATGCCGAAAGCTTAGGCTACGAAGTCGAAATCACCAATGGCAACCAGGATGTTGCTGCTCAGGTTTCCCAGGTCGAGAACTTCATCGAAAAGGGCGTTGACATCATCATCGTTTCTCCTGTTTCTGATACGGGATTGGAAGATGCCGTCAAACGCGCAACCGATGCCGGTATTACGGTTATCGCTGCAAACCAGAATTTCGAAGGTTCTCAGGCATTCGTAACGATTCCTGAATATGCTTTAGGCAGAGCTTTGGGTGATGCCTGCGGTCAGTATATCGCTGAAACCTTTGGCGATGAGCCAGTCGATGTTCTGGTTCTGGACTATCCGGATATCGAAGCGATCGTTCCGCGTGGCGATGGCATGAGAGATGGCGTCCTGGCTTACGCTCCGAATGCCAATATCGTCCAGTCCATTTCAGCTAATACGGTTGAAAAAGGCACTAACGCTATGGAAACGGCGATTCAGGTCTATCCGAACATCCAGGTCGTTATCGGTTGTAACGATGCTGCTGCTTTAGGCGCTTATTCTGTGATCGAAGCTCAGCACCTGGCTGACGGCAATGAAAAATTCTATGTCGGTGGCATGGATGGCACCGATCAGGCTCTTGAGCTGATCAAGAACGGTACTGCATACAAAGCAACCATCGATATCAACGCTAAGGGTACCGGCAAGGTTCTGGTAGATACTGCTCTGAAAGTCAGAGAATCAGGTCCGATTGCTGATCCGGTAGAAATCCCGTTGAATGTTGTCACGCCGGAAAACGTCGATCAGTTCTTACAATAATTGATCTGTCGTTAAACGACAAAACCTAAAAAAGGAGACTCGATGCAAGAAAGAGACGTGATTTTAAGCTTAAGAGATGTCAGCAAAAGCTACTATGGCGTGCCGGCGATCGAACATATCACTTTTGATATCTATAACGGTGAGATTTTCGGAATCGTCGGAGAAAATGGCGCAGGCAAATCGACACTGATCAAGACGGTTGCAGGGGCGATACCGGCAAACGGCGGGGAGATCAGGTTTAAAGGCGAAAAGCTTGAACTGAAAAATCCTTATGAAGCGATTTCCAAGGGGATCGGGGTCGTCTATCAGGAATTCAATCTATTTCCGAATCTGATGGTTTATGAAAATATCTTTTTCGGTGTAGAGATCAAGAAAAACGGTTTTCTTGATCGTAAGCAAATGATTGAAAAATCCCGAGAGATCCTGAAAGAACTGGGTTTCGATTTCGATGTCAGAGAAAAAGTCAGGAATCTGTCTCCTGCTTTTCAGCAGGCGACAGAAATCGCCAAATGCATCAACCATCAGGTAGAACTGATCATTATGGATGAACCAAGTGCGCCGCTGACCGAAAAGGAAGTCGATCAGATGTTCAAAGTCGTCAGGAAACTGAATGATGATGGCATCACGATCATTTATATCTCTCATAAGCTGAATGAAATCATGGATCTGACGGATCGAGTCTCCGTTTTACGTGATGGTCACTACATCACGACATTCATTACCAAAGAGACATCGGAAAACGAGCTGATCAAGAATATGGTCGGACGAGAGATCGCTGACATCTATCCTGCAAAGGAATTATCCGATCAGGAGGTGATCTTAAGAGTCGAAGGATTAAACAGTTCGAAAGTTCACGATGTTTCGTTTGAATTAAGAAAAGGGGAAGTGCTGGGATTCGGAGGGCTGGTCGGAGCCGGCAGGACGGAAGCGATGCGGCTGCTCTTTGGAGCAGATAAGAAAGACGGCGGCAGAATCTATCTGCATGATGAAGAGGTTTCGATCAAATCACCGACGGATGCCATCAGCCATGGTATAGGTCTGATTCCCGAGGATCGCAAGGCGCATGGTCTGATACTCAACAAAAGCATCTTTCTGAATTGTCTGCTTCCTTCTTTGAAACGTTACAGCAATCATGGCTTTATTGACTTTAAAGATTCAAAGAAGGAAATCGGCGAGTATTATGAGATCCTGAAAATCAAAGCGACCGGCCAGGATCAGCTTTGCCTGAATCTGTCTGGAGGCAATCAGCAGAAAGTCGTACTGGAAAAATGGCTTCTAAAGAACTGCGATGTGCTGATTCTGGATGAGCCGACCAGAGGGATCGATGTCGGAACGAAACAGGAGATCTATCAGCTCATCAAAGATCTGGCAAAACAAGGGAAAGGAATCATCGTCATTTCTTCAGAAATGCCCGAGCTGATTGGTGTCTCTCATCGTATTCTGGTAATGCATGAAGGACATATCACAGGAGAGCTTCAGGGAGAAAATATAACTCAGGAAGCGATCATGACTTTGGCTTCTTAGGGAGATTGTATTATGAAAAAAGTGAATCTTAAAAATCTGTTTCAGAAATATGCCATCTATTTTGTGCTGGTTTTTGAAATCATCTTCTTTGCGTTTGCTTCAGATGTTTTCTTCTCATTGAAAAACGCCCTGAATGTCCTGCGGCAGATATCGATCGTCGGTATCATGGCTGTGGGCATGACGTTTGTCATCCTGACGGGAGGTGTTGATCTGTCAGTCGGTGGTGTCACGGCTTGTGTCGGCGTCATCTGTGCCAAGCTGATGCTTGCGGGGGCTCATCCGGTCATAGCGATTCTGGCTTCACTGTGCTTCGCTGCCGTGGTCGGTCTGGTCAACGCATTCTTCTCCCATGAATTCAAGCTGAATCCGATGATCGTAACTCTGGCAACACTGCAGATCCTCAAGGGAATTTCCTATATCGTTACCGGAGCGATTCCAGTCTATGGATTTACCGAAAAATTCAAAGTCATCGGCCAGGGTCATATCGGTCCAATCCCGATCCCGATCATTATCATGATCGTCTTATATATCCTGGCTTATATCGTGCTGACTTATACATCGTTCGGACAGAGTATCTATGGCATCGGCGGTAACGAAGAAGCTGTCCGGCTGACCGGAATCAATATCCGCAAACAGAAATATACCGCTTATATGCTGTGTTCCGTAATTACGGCAATTGCCGGTATCGTGCTGCTTTCCCGTGTCAATACGGCTCAGCCAAGTGCCGGTTTCGGATATGAAATGGATGTCATTACCGGTGCTGTCCTGGGTGGAATTTCGATGTCCGGTGGCGAAGGCAAGATTACCGGCGTCTTTGCGGGAGTACTGGTGATGGCAGTCTTAAGCAACGGCATGATGATGTGCAATGTGACAGAGTACTGGCAATGGGTTGCCAAGGGCGTCGTGATGCTGGCGGCAATCACTTACGATAGAATCATTAAAGGGGGAAAAGTATAATATGGGAATCTTAAAAAAAGGACTTGTTGTATCTTGTCAGGCAAAGCCTGATGAGCCGATGTTTGGTCCGGAGATCATGGCGCGTTTTGCCAAAGCGGCCGAAGAAGGCGGCGCCGTAGGCGTTCGTGTGAATACTTATCCTGATCTTTGCGCTGTCAGAAAGGCAACCAGCCTGCCGATTCTCGGGCTGATCAAAACGACACATGAAGGTTTCTGGCCGTACATTACTACGACGATGGAGGATGTCGATCTGGTAGTAAAATCCGGGGCGGAAATCGTGTGCATCGATGCGACGACCTATCCCAGATATGATGGAAATGATTTTCCAACCTTTTACCATCTGGTAAGAGATAAATATCCGAATGTCGAAATTTTAGCAGACATTTCGACATTTGAAGAAGGCGTCAGAGCAGACGAGCTAGGCTGCGATTATGTTGCAACCACTTTGTGGGGATATACACCGGATACGACCGACCAGGGAGCGACCCTGATTCAGGAATTACGCGAACCCAATATCGACCTGGTAGCAGAACTGGCCAAAGTCGTCAAAGCACCGATCGTGGCAGAGGGACGTTTCTGGGATTCGACATATGCGATCAAAGCGATCAAAGCAGGTGCTCACGCAGTTACGATCGGAGCAGGTATCACCAGACCGCAGATCATCACCAAAAAGATCGTCGATGATATCCATCGCGAATGCGAAATATGAAACATGTGATTGCGATCGACATCGGCGGGACCAAGACTATCGGGTCCCTCTTCGATGAAAACAAAAACATTCTGGAAGAAAAAAGATTTCCGACCAATCCGAAAGCTGGACCAGACAATCTTCTCAATGCCTTGTTTAATGTGATTGATGAACTGGTTTCCAAGTACGAAGTCGACTGCATCAGCGTCGGCAGCGCCGGCAGGATCAATATCAATGACGGCAGCGTGTTCTTTGCGTCCGATAACATTCCCGGATGGACAGGCGTGAAAATCAAGGAGATTCTGGAAGAACGCTATCATATCCTGACGGTCGTAGAGAATGACTGCAAGGTTGCCGGATATGGAGAAGAATGGAATGGTGCCGCGCAAGGTTTGGATAACTATATCTGTATCACACTGGGAACCGGAGTCGGAGCGGCAGTCAAGGCAGAAGGAAAGATGATCCATGGTTCCCATTACAGTGCCGGCGAACTGGGACATATCATTCTTCATCCCAATGGCAGACAATGCAACTGCGGACTGAAGGGCTGTGTTGAACAGTATTGTTCAGGAACGGCACTTACCAAGATCTACAACGAGAAGAGCGACAGCAAGATCGAGACAGGTTATGACTATTTCGAGCGGGTCAAGGCTAAAGAGCCTCTGGCACTGGAAGTGCTTGCCGATTTTGTGGACGATCTGTTTAACGTGATACTGACTCTGACGAATTCTTACGACCCGGACCGGATCATCATTGGCGGAGGCCTGATCGATACCAGGGAATACTGGTGGGATCAGCTGATGGAAAAGATTGCAGCTTCTCCCATCTCAAAGCTGTTTCAAGTCGATGTCGTTCCAGCCGCCCTGGGAAGCAAAGCAGGTATCTATGGTGCGGCTTATCTAGGTTTTAAAACACCGCAGGAACAGTAAGGGTATTTAAAAAAGCAGAATCCTAATGAAACGGTTCTGCTTTTTGTTTTGCCTGGGTCAACGCTTAGATCGACCGGAACAGATCGATCAGCCGCTCTTTCGTCTGCCTTGTCAGCGTATCCGTAAACATCTCATAGGTTACATAAGCGAAATCAGGCGGCAGGACATATGGTCCATATCCGTTGGAATAGCTTACCAGCAGCGTTTTTTCATCCAGATAGTCCATGTATTCCGTAAAGATCTCATTCGGGAAAAACAACAGTTTCACCGGACCGAGGTTTAAAGTGCTGATGATGACTTCCTGGCTCGGCATGCCGAAGAGAACGCTGCCTTTGCTTTCCATTTCCGCTCTGACTTTCTGACCGATGGCGATGGTTTCTTTTTCTCTTTCAGAAAGATCGGCACGGATATTGCTCAGGTCGATCGGCGTGAATTCATGTTCGTAAGTGAACGGATATTCCTTATAGTCGAGGCGCAAGGGTTCTTTTTCGGTGTCTTCATTCATGAGCGAAACGATCTGCTCATAGAGATGATCACCCAGTTCTTTCAGCGCATCATAATCCTGTCCCGACCGGACGAAACGCGAAGAGATATCGCCAGCTGCGCCTTGCACGAAAGTGAAGGACGCATCCGCATAGGCATCTTCCAGTTTCCTTAAGACATAGCCGGGATATTCGGCAGAAAAATAAGGAACATTGGCTTGCAGGATGGTCGGATGGCAGTTGCAGTAAAGCAGGCTGAGGAAATTCCTGCCGTCTTCATAAAAGCGGATCAGTCCAAGATATTCACGGTTCGTTTCATAGCCGGAGATCCTGGACTTGCCTACGGCTTGCGTATGGATCTTTTGGAACGAGACCGTAAGGTTTCCGGTTTCCCGGTATTCCATTTTAATGATTTCTTTTTTGAGCAGGTCAAGAAGGTATTCGACATACTGCGGATCGCGCACATCATTTGCGTAGTGCGTATGCGTCGTGGAAGTGATCACATGGATCCTGTCGTTATGATAGTGATTCCTCAGATGTTCCTGCAGATCGTTGCGGCTACTTAAATCGAATGCCAGCAGGTCAAGGGAAAGATGGACGATCCAACAGTCTTCGCTTTGGAACGCCGTCACGCGGGCATAGAGCTGATCATGGTAAACAGATAGTTTTTCCGTCTGGCTGGAATGGCCGCACTGTCTGGTCGGAAACGGAGCAGCGATATCGATCTTCTTGAATGCGTATTTCATGGTTCTCCTTCTATATCAGTTCAAAATGTTTCAAAGCATTATATAAGCCATCTTCGTCGATGTCATCCGTTACATAGCCGGCAGCGTCTTTGACGAACTGCGGACTGTTGCCCATGGCGACAGCGATGCCGCAGTGTCTGAACATCTCGATGTCGTTGTCTCCATCGCCGATGCCCATCGTCTCTTCCGGAGCGATGCCATACATTTTTAACAGTTCATCGATCCCGGATGCTTTCGAGACTCCGTAAGGCACGACATCGACAGCGCCTTCGTGCCAGTAGGTGACCTCGGCATGTTTCTTTAATGCATTGACCTCCGCATGCGCTTCTTCATTATCCATGAAGATGCAGCCGGCATAGAATTCTTCGCCATGGTAAGGCTTGACTCCCGGGACTTGCGAATTGATGGAGGTCTGTACGTCGATGATGAAGTCATTGACGAAATTCAGAACGAGATCCTCTTTGGTAGCGATATAGACAGGAAGTCTCCGTTCTTCGAACATCCGCAGCAGTTCCTCTCTTAGGATCCCGGTGACCGGCTTTTCATAAATGGTCTCTCCTTCGGCATCCAATGCCAGCTGGCCGTTGCATAATATCATCCCGTCGAAACGGATCCCGCTGATATCGAACTGTTTCAGTTCCGGAAAGGAA